>NZ_JBEHFV010000003.1:0-136289 GCF_040225855.1 Corynebacterium sp. KPL2850 | reverse complement strand
TCGAAGCCGCCGGATCAGCTACACTTACTATCGCATCTTGATTAAATCCCCGTGTCCACTTTCCGGGGTTCGGGCCCGCCTGCGGTTTTCTCTATTTTCCCAGGTGGCTTATAACTATATCCCCAGCCGATCAACCAATAAAACCGTTCACTACGGGTTACTGTTTATTCTCCCGCCTCGCCTTGCGGCTCGTTGGGCTGCCGCCCAAATCAAAGATTTGGTTGCCGCCAACCAGCCCTTGTTACGGGTACGTCGTGAAAGAATCAACAACTAAGACTTACCTACCCACCTTAGAAAGCCATGACCACACCACAATCCCTGATCGCTCGCCTGGCGTCTCCAGATTCCACTGGGCGCACTGAAGCTGACATTCAGTCCGACATCAAGACCCTGCTGACTACCGACGACTTCGACTTGGATACCCCACGGTTGGAAGAGCAGATCGGTGATGGTTCTTACCGACGAATCGACATCGTCACCGGCGCCACTGTCATCGAAGTAAAAAAGCGGCTCACCAACGAGAGCGCCGACGCGGACTACATCAACCAACTCGCTGACTATGTCACTACCCGCATGAGCCAAGATGGTTCCCGTTACAACGGAATCCTCACCGACGGGAAAACCTGGTGGCTGTTCGAGCAGTCCCCCGCCGAGGGCTCCTTCGCCCGGCGCAGCACCTTCGAGCTTGCCCCTGGAGCTACCGGGGTCGGGCTTATTGAATGGCTCCAAGCCGTGCTGGCTACTCGGAGCAATTCGCGAATGTCATTGTGATTGAACCCATCATAGGCGAGAACTCTCATTTATGAGACATCGGAAACCCCTTAATTCTCATTCCACCAGCGAGAGCATTCCACATGCTGTAGGGTGCGGCTCATCTGAGAAGCGGGATGTCAGGATGGCGTGTATCATAGATTTGTTCCGCCTATCGATACAGAAAGGTTCTATCATGAATCGAGTCGCGCTTCTGACAGTTGCGTCTCTAATCACTGCAGGTATTGCCCCCGCAGCTTCTGCCGAAACGGTTGAACAAGCAGAGAAAACTCCTGTTTGGTCTGAAGAGCAATTTGATAGGTCTCTTAAGGATATCACTCCTGAAGAGAAAAAGCGGCTTGAGCTAATTAGTAACGTCGGTGAACATATTGATTACGACGATGAGGGTAACCTCAAGTCCGATCTCAACGATGATCAGCTCCGTAGTGATTATGGTTTCGAAGACAAAGATGTCAGTTTTTTCCACTCAGTGCTTGCTGAGGATGAAAGCGTTGTTCAGCACAAGGAAAACGAGCCAAAAATTGTCACTACATATGATCACAAGCTCGGCCACATATCAAATAGCGATCTGACGGTTGGGGCGGCTGCAACTCTTACCGCAGCGGCAATGGATGGGCCAGCTGCTCTTGAGGCGGCATTCTTTGCTTGGGGTGCTGTAGCAGGCGGGCCGATCGGAGCTGCTATTTCTGGCGCTGCCGGTCTTCTTGGGGCAACTTACTTTGTCGATCTTGCTACTAAAATCACAGGGGCGGTCGCGCAGGGTAAAGGTATTACCTGGTACTCTAAGTGGGGATTTCCGCCAATTACCGCAGAGATTGAGGATGACTAATGCGGATGGATAAAGATCCAAAGTTTATTCGCTTTCCAGAATCTCTGTGGGCTTTTGTCACTATATTCCCCTCGGATATTATTGAGAAACATGGAGTTGAACACTTTTTCAATTATGGATATTTGTGGCTCTATTCAATATTGGGAGTAATCCTTTTTGGCATTTCCATGATCATGGGTGAAAAAGCGGTATCTCCTTGGATGCATCGTGTGCGTTCCATTTTCCTCTTTGCTGCAACGATAGCTATTACAGCTTTCTTCCCTAGCTTGGTTGGGCGAATAGTCGTGGCGTTCCTAGCCATCTGCTACTTTTTCTGGCCCAATAACCATATAGTCTTTCGTCGAGCAGCGGAATGATCGGTGTTTTAAGTGGAGCTAGCAGTCTATTAATCACTTGATAAAAAGTGATAGGATCTCGCTAAACTGTCTTCCAAAATTTGGCCACAGTGTTCGTTGCTGGCCCAAACGACGAGGCCCAAGCCAACAGCTCATCACGAGTAAGCGCCTTGTGGCCTTCGTCATCGCCACTGGGCCCATGGTTGGGGTCAGTGGAATAACGGTACTTAAATCCATGAAGGCGCGTGTGTTCAGCAACAAGCTGATCCCCTTTGAAGACGCTCACCAGCTTCGGGGTGAGCCTGACTGTTACCGATTCTCCTACCAGCTGAAATGGCACTGAATAGTACTGGTAGTCACAAGTGATGTGCCAGTTGCGATCGACCTTGAGCCGCTTATAGGACACTTCCGTAAACGGTGCGGGCGGAAGATCCCGCATCACCGGTGCCTCTTCTTGCTCAAAGCGCAGGCGCCGTGTTGTGCCATCAGCCCGCGTCATTGTGTCGTTGATGTCAGCAAGGCGATAAGCGATCGCCTCATTAAGGCCGTTGAGGCTGTAGAAGACCTCATCGCCGAAGTAACCCAGGATTTTGGTGTAGACGATTTTCACAGCGCGTTCTACTGCCGCTTTGTCACGAGGCCTGCCAGGTCTTGTCGGCACAATTGTGACCCCATAATAGTCGGCAAACGCTGCGTAGCGGTCAGTGACCATTCGATATGTAGATTTCTTCTTCGGCCGGTAGGTCGCCGTAGGAGCATTATCCGGCACGATGACCGCCGGTATTTTGCCGAGATAGTTCAACGCTTTGATGTGGCACTCAATCCACGCCGGCATCTTCTCATTCGCAGCAGCAGTAACATACATCAGCCCTGAGTATGGGTTGACCTCGACGAACAGTGAGGCCTTGAATGCAGTATCACCACTAGCCTGATCCACCACTGGCACTTTGTCACCGGCCCAGTCGACATAGTGAAGTGCCCCGAGTTTTGTTCCTAGGCATGTGCCTTGGTTTCTATTATTCCCTGTCGCGGGTTCTGCTTCCACAATTTGGTTTCCGCTTCGGCTGGGGTTTGGTATCCCAGGCTTTGGTGGAGCCTTACCTCGTTCCACCATGACACCCACTCAAATGTGGCGATTTCTACCTCGACAACATCATTCCACCTGCGATTATGGATGAGTTCGCCTCTTGTGAGGAGCCGTTAACGTTTTCAGCCAGAGCATTGTCATTTCAGTCACCGACAGTCCCAGTGGAAGCGGCAATCCCGTGCTGGGCGAGACGCTCGTTGTGGACAACGCTGACGTACTGCGAGCCGTGATCCGAATGGTGAATAAGACCTCTTGTGTCCCTCGCACACTTGGGTCGCTTGATTGAGAGCTTGCAGCGGTAATGCCTGCAGTGCGCATGGGCCCGACCCCGAAGCCTTTCTTCATGCGCACGTAGGTAATGTCGGCCACCCACAGCTTGTTTAAGGCCCTGGGCTTTGAACTCACGATCGACCAAGTCTGGGCGCAGATCCGGCACGTGAGCTTTTCGGGTTGTGATAGGTGATCCGCCTTTGCCTGTGCCAGAAACACCAGCCAGGCGCATCAGCCGGGTAGCGTGTTCACGACCGATATCTATTCCATCACCGTGAAGCGCATGCCACATTGTCCGCACGCTTAAGACACCGTCATTATCCCGATGAATGGCACTACTGCGTTCAACCAGCACGCCGTCACGAAGGCGACGAGCACTTAGCCCACGGGCTGTGGCCTATGGACTGGCGATAACCACGCGAGGTGATAAACCCGCGAGCCCGGTTATTCTTTTAACGCCAGTGCAGATGAACTCGACAGAGAAACGATTCCGGTATTTATCGATGAACCGGATCATTTCTTAACGTTTGGGGTCGAGTTCCGACGCGAAAAAGCTGACGCGGCCTTCAGCAACTCGTTGGTATCTCGAAGCTGGTGATTTTCGCGGCGTAGCCTCGCGTTTTCGGCAGCCAAGTCTTCAGGAACAGGCTCTGGGATGTTTCCCGCACGACGAGCAGACTTAAGTCCATTGACGAGCTATGTGCCATGAAACCCCCAGCTTTGGAGCTACTTCCTGGCACGCGGGGTGCATTGACATGTTTTCCGTCAAGATGCGGTCTTCTACAAGGCGGACCACACGGTCCTTTGCATCCTGGTCAAATTTTCTTGGCATGTTCCAGATTTTCCCATCTACTCAAACGGAACAAAACCTGGGACACTTCAGGAAGAGCAGATTTACGTTTGGCTTGGATCGTTGTCACTGGAACGAAAGCACGCGGTGAGATCCCTTCAATGCCCATCAGGCGCATCCGCTTGGCCACAGTCTTGCGATTCATACTGATCTGGTAGCGCTCACCTAGTTCTGCGGTGATCCGCGGAGCACCATAGACCTCATCGGAGTCTTTCCAAATCTGATGAATCTTGCGGTCAACATCATTGTAAAATGATGCACGATCATCCTTACCGGTTAAGCGTTGCTGCTGTATATGGGTCCATTTGTAGTATTCAGACCGAGACACTTTTAATAGTCGTGCCATGCGTTTGATGCTGTAGTTCGCCTTGCTCTGGCTACATTAATTCGAACTTTTCTGTTCGCGTTGCCTTAAAGCGAAGAAGGCTGTCGCTTGTGACAAAAGCTCGTTATCCATCTTGGCTTCAGCCAACTCACGACGCAGACGAGCGTTCTCCGCACGAAGATCCGCTTCGCGTAGCCCATCGGAGGATCCTTAGGCGTTGACGCTCATTTTTCACCCATCGGCCTAAAAGACCTGGTGCGACACCAATTTCTTTCGCTACATGAGCAATTGGGCGCTGCGATTCGATTACCAGGTTCGCGGCTTCGCGTCGATACTCAGGTGTGTATTTCTGGCGTTGTTGACTCACAATGAACATCCTCTCTTACGGACACAAGATCCGCACTAATCGGGTGTCCACCAAACGAGGGCAACCTCAATCGAGATTGAAGTTGTCAGGTTTGAGCGAGTGTCAAGCTGACCTGAGACCAGACTCCACCAGAGCTTGGGATATCAACCCCAACGAGCCTGAAACAGGATTATGGAAGCAGAACCCGCCACAAGAGATATTAGAAATCAAGGCAAATGCCTAGGAACAAAACTCGGGAAACTTCACATAAGCGTAAGTATGAAGTCCCAAATAAAGCTCTGGAGCCTACGCGGCTCCAGGCGACATCGTTCCGGTATCCAGCTCGTCGTAATGAAAGCTTAACTGGTCCCGCTGACAATTTTCAATAGAGCAGTAGCCACATCGCTTGGGTTCTTCACCAACGATCAACCGCCATCGAGTATCTCCAGTCCAGCTGGCGGAACCTCTTTTTCTCACTGCATCGCGGTCCACTCGATGTCTTCGAAGCCCCAGTCGGATAAATGCCAGGTGATGGTCTCGGTGGCATCGATAAGCGCGTGCTCCATTGTCTCTTCATCGTCACCAGTGACGGAGAGCTCGAGTATCACTGAAGTATCTTCTTCGTCCAATAGCTCCATATCCAGCGGGCCGCCATCGTCGAGGCCCGACTCAAAGCGCGCAACCCAGTTATCGCCGCCAAAGAAACCGGAATCATTTAAGGCGTACTTTTCTTCCAAGTCCCATATGGCTTCAATAATGTCCCAGTTGCCGGTAATTGCAGCAGATAGCTCAGCGTCACGCCCGTAGAGCACCAGCTCGTGGAGCCACGAATAGTCAATGATAAAGCTGCTCATAATGCCTGCCAGTGTATGCGACGAGAGCCCACTCTCTGAACGCACTCACCGAGCGATTTACTTATAAACCCAACTGTTCAAGTTCTGTGCAGAGAGCATCGATTTGTGCGCGCGTATGGGTTGCCATGAGGGTAACGCGGAGAATCGCAGCGCCACGTGCAACCGTGGGCCACCGGATTGCCGGGACGATAAATCCACGGTCAAGCAGTGCAGCGCTAGCGTCCATCGCGGCGGCCTCATCGCCCACGTGCACGGGAATAATGGGCCCTTGCTGTGGCGTAGTCCCGCGTGTGTTGTGCCAATAAGCAATATTGTCCTGCAGTTGGCTAACCAGACTGGGATCAGACTCAATGAGCTTTAACGCAGCGAGCACGGCGGCCGATGTTGCTGGCGTGGGCGAGGTAGAAAATACGAAGGACCGGGCTTGTTGCCGCAAGAGCTGCGCCACCGGCTTACTCGTTGCCACGATCCCGCCTTCAGCACCAAGCGCCTTACTAGCGGTAATAAGCTGAATATCGGGCTGAACGCCGAAATATTCTGGCAGGCCAAGGCCGCGCTCGCCGACGGTACCAAACGAGTGAGCATCATCAACCATAAGCCATGCGCCGTATTCGCGTGCCACCCGCGATAGCTCAGGCAAGGGCGCGAGCACCCCGTCCATGGAAAAGAGGCCATCGGTAACAATCAAGGCATACTTGGTGGTCCTGGTAGCCAAGGCATCTTCCACAGCGCGGGTATCGCGGTGTGGAGTAACGACGAGGGAGGCGCCGCTGGCCTTTGCGAGCCGGCAGCCATCGATGATGCTGGCGTGGTTGCGCGCATCGGAAATAATGGTGAGTTCGGGCGAGGCCAAGGCCTGCAACGTCGATAGATTGGCTTGGTACCCGGTGGCAAAGAATACCGAGTCTGAATACCCAGTCAGCTGGGCCGCAGCGGCTTCTACCGCAACGT
Source organism: Corynebacterium sp. KPL2850 (assembly GCF_040225855.1). NCBI lineage: Bacteria > Bacillati > Actinomycetota > Actinomycetes > Mycobacteriales > Corynebacteriaceae > Corynebacterium > Corynebacterium sp. KPL2850. The sequence continues at coordinate 129,671 of NZ_JBEHFV010000003.1, read as the reverse complement.
GTAGTTCAGAGGTGCCGGTGGTCAAACGCGAGCCGCCTGAACCTGCGCCGTAGTGATCAACGCTGTCCTTTACGGCGATTTTAATCTCCGGATGTTCTGCCAAGCCCAGGTAATTCGACGAGCTAAAGAGCACTGCTTCTTGGACTGTCTTCCCAGCGGCTGTCTGCAGAGAGCTTTCTGGCACTTGCCCGCTCGCAAAGACTGAAGGACTGCGCCACAGGCCGTCCTCTCGCCACTTATCAAGACGAGCAGATGCGACTTCTTCTAGGCTCTCGTTCACTTTTCTGCCTCAAAACCCACGAGCACGGCACGGTTTTCCAGATAATCTATCAACGCTTCAACATCGGCCCCTGGCTTGATGATGAATGCCCTCGCCCCCTCGTCCGATCCTGGTTCCTTAATGTGCGGCAGGCGGTGGTACGTGTCATATACGCAGACATAGCCGGTGGTATAAGCTGGGTCATCAGATACACAGACTTCTGCTAAGACATCGGGATGCGCGGCAACCTTGCTCGCCAGAACGATGGCTTCACGGGCTGCATCCTTGCCTTTGAATTCTTCCTCTGTAGCACCGTACGCGTCCATATGGCTTACGCGGACGCCTCGCTGTGCGTCTGGTTCGCAGCGCGTGCCCGTATCGGCCGCAATAAGCATTGCCCCGCGCATATTCCTGGCTCTAAACGTCTCTTCAATGACTATCTGGGAATGAGCGGTCATGGGGCGCAATAGTTCCTCGATGACGTCCCTAGCCTGCGAAGGGTATTGCACCGCTTCTTCTTTTACGCCTACGCAAGGGACGTGCAGAATATCGGACTCGGCCAAAGCCTCCACTGTGATGAAGATATTTTCCGCCATTCCCTTCGGGTGCGCCAAAGCACGCTCGGATAGCGCTGCACAGACCGCCGGAACCTCGTGTTCCCTGACGATTCGCTCTGCTCCCGAAATGTGCTGGCCTGCGGAATCAGACCGCATTCGCACTGAGAAATAAGTCATAATCTGAGGGTACCGGACGTATTGAACGGTGTTCAGGAAAAGAGAAAATTGGCCAGCCTCGACCAGGCTCCAGGCGGTGCTTTCCAAACAGGAATACACAGGCCATACGCTTTCCGATACCTCCGGTCTCACCTCACATCCTACAGCTCAATTTTTCCGGCTAACCAGGCGATTTGTGTGAAAACGGCGTTAGCCTATATAGTTAATTCCCGTTGCACGGAGAACGGCACGTTCGAAGTACAACATGGATATTCCTCCATAGCTCAGTTGGCAGAGCATTCGACTGTTAATCGAAGGGTCACTGGTTCGAGCCCAGTTGGAGGAGCTACGAATATGCAGATCAAAACGATAAATATTCTACCCTATGCCTGGCGTGGTATTCACGTGGTACAGGAGCTATAAAACGGGTTACGTGCGATCCCGCAAAGGCGGGTAATAGCGGTTTAGGCGTGCCCTCCGGCAGCGTGCTGCTCTGTGCGGGCGTCGTACCCGAGGTATTAATCGACCATTGCTTTGATACGTCGATTTAGTGGGACGCCACCAACGAACGATAGAAATGTGTCGTTGACCTGCATATAGGAAAATGACGGAATGCAAATATGTAAGTCAAAGCGTTTGCGATTAGCAGAAGAGCATAAGGGGTGCGACGCCATCTTTCCAAAATGCTCTAAATTAAGCATGACGATCGTGACGTTTTACCAGGTCACGGCTTTTATGCTTCTGACACATGGTGACGCCACATGCCACCGATACCACCATTTCCCAAAATGCGAACATGTTTTCGACCCCCTCAACCTACATCAAGATTTCGCAGTGTGCTCTATGTCACATTTTTACAACATGTCTCTCCCCTATAAAAAGGTCTGAGTGAAAAGCACGCAGAATAAGTATGGAAGGGGTAAAAGTAGTCGTTTATCCAGCTCAGCAGTGGTTTCGCTCCATACTTATTTTTTCTGGGCGACACAGCGAAAATAGGTATGCGCAGGTCAGAGGGGGTGGAATCTCTCCTATTTTCATACTTATTTTTCCGGCCCCGAGGAAAAAGTATGGAATCTCGCAGAGACTGACCTGCGTGTTTGGAAAAGAGGTATGAGAAAAACACCCGCTGAGCTGCGCATACTTATTCTGCGGCAAAATAAGTATGGATTCGGAGGAACACACACGCCCGACGATGCAACCGGCATCAAAAATGACCTTTTAGCAATTGCGTTCGATCGGCCTGTGTTCTGTACCCCTTCCCGTACCGGATAATAGCGGGTATAGTGGAGTATGCAGGATAGCCCTGCTGTCTTTTGCTAGGCGTGTTATGTCCATGAGGTTTTTGGACTTGGAGTCCAGCTACTTTTTGGACTCGGAGTCTAGGGACTTTGTGGACATAACAGACTTAGGCCATATTAGTGCACACCTTGGTTCCCTGAACCCAGCCGTCTCAGCAGTTCCGTGACGTCATCAGGTACCGGCGAAGCAGCATGGATCGTCTGCCCCGCCACCTGCACCTGGAAGGTCTGGTACCTCCGCAACGTCCGCACCAGCCGCTTCAACGACAACCCCGAGCGCTCCTCCAGCAGATGCCCCACAGCCATCGCCGCCATCACCACACTTAGGTGCGCCTCGATGGATTCCCGCTTGTGGTGGTAGATCGGCCAGGCCTCGAGATCGGACTTCGACATCCGAAACGCCTTCTTAAATCTTCAACATCTGCCGGTAGGCGTGGATCACCTGTTCGGCAGGCAGATCCACCCGGGACGTCTGGTACCCCTTGAGCTCGGCCAGGGCCTTGTTCTTGGTCACCAACGCCCAGTTGACCTGCTTATTCGGCGCCTTGAGATCCACGAACCGGTTGCGCTTGACCGGCAACTTCCCGGCCACGGCCTTCTCCGCTTTGGCGACCTGCTCATCAATACCCTTCAACGTGCGGCGTGCTCTGTCTCAGGAGTACCGGTAGTAGGTGACCGAATGCGGCACACCGCCTGGGCCACGGCCCGTCCGGTCGGCTCACGTCCAGATCTGCTGGTCCTCATAGTCCTGGCCGGGGTTGTTCTTGCGCCACTGCGCCACCGGATAGGGGATGTCGTTGAATTTCACTCCGAGGATGCAGTGCAGGCCGGCCTCGATGATCGAGACCTTGTTGCCGGCAGAGAACATCCCGGCGTCGACGACAACGGTGACCTCTTCCACGCCGTAGGCGTCCTGGACGTTTCTGATCATAGGAAACATGGTGCGTGTTTGAGCCATGTTCCCCCTCAAACGCACCCACGGCCAGCGGGAAGCCCCGGGCATCCGCCAGCAGGCCGACGGTGATCTGCGGCTCGAGCCTGCGTTTTTGGAAAAGCCCGGCTTGCGGAACTTATCGCCCTCATCGGTTTCAAAGTACACGGTGGTCACGTCGTAAAGAACCAGGACACCGGGTGCGATCCCGGCATGGTTCGCGCAAGCCTGGGTAAGCCGGTCGCGGAAGTCGTCGGTGGCGTAGGCCGGCAGGTGTCGTTGGATGGTGCGGTAGCTGGCGAAGGCCACACCGAGTTCCGCCAGTGTCTCAATGCTGTCGACCTTCGATCCTGCCTGCACGATCCGGGCGGTGACGAGGTCAAAAACACCTGATCATCCCTGGTGCCTCATCGAAACCCAGCTCGCTGTACGCGGCACGGATGACCTCGAGGAGGCGGCCGGCGCGCTCGGAGGTGATCGGCACCGGCGCATCGGCGGATCCGCTGCCGGCGGGTGTGGTGTCCACACCAAGATCCAGGCTCACCTGGTCGCCGTCAAGAAGACACTGGTCCTAGGCCTAAAGCAGCGCAAGATCTTCGTCAGTGTGCGCCGAACCGAGATGTTTCATGGTCTTGGCGCCGCGTTTCTGCGAATACACGACCTGCACGGCAGTCGACCCGAAGGCGGTGCGCACGGTGCGGATATACGGGCTCATGAAAATCAATCTAACCGCCCACCCCGAAACCCACCCCCTTAGTGCACACTTTCCACCCGTGGTAGCCATGAATCTGCTGGTCTACGTGTCAATATGCAATACCTCACAGCAAAAAGGCCCAAGTCGGGTTTCTTTCTATTGGTCAATTGGTTTAAAGTATGTTTTGCGCCACTCTCAACGCTCTTCTTTCGCTTTTCGACGCCCGTTTGCCCACCCTCTTTGAAAGCAGGTCACCGCCATGCCCGAGCACTCAAGCCGTGAAATCCTCGACAAGACCCAGGCCGGCCGAATCGTCGACGCCGCACGAATACGCGGCGGAAAGACGTGGGAGGACCTTGCCGAGGCCATCGACAAGCCGCTGGTTTGGGCCACGGCCGCCCTGCTGGGTCAACACCCACTGAGCGCTGCCGACGCAGAGGCCATTGGCACCCTGCTTGACCTCGACAACGACGTCGTCGAGTCCCTCCAACTCCAGCCCTACCGCGTGGCCTCCCCCGACCTCGCCTCCGACCCGACGATCTACCGCTTCCACGAGGCACTCAACGTCTACGGCCCCGCCTTCAAGGCATTGATCCACGAGGAGTTCGGCGACGGCATCATGTCCGCCATCAACTTCAAGGTCGACTTCTCCCGGCGCCCGGACCCGGATGGCGACCGCGTGGTGATCACCCTCGACGGCAAGTTCCTCGACTACCGGTGGTGAAGGTTTGGTCTGAAGCAGTCCGCTCCCTTCCGACCAACGCCGAAACCGCCCGGCAAAACCCAGGCCGGCCGAACACGAAAACCGCGTTGGACTGAAGCAGTCCAACCCGGATTCGGCAGGTTCGCAGGAGCTGCTTGCCCTCGCGCACCCGCTGAAGCTCGAAACGCAGCTGCGCCTCGGACGGCGACTGCACGGGGAGGAACGACGCCTCGCGGTAGCGCCGCGAGGCGGCTCTGCCGCGTCTGTACGGAGATCTACGACCCCAAAAGAGTTTTCATCCGTGAGTGATTAAAGAACTTCGCCCCTTGCTTTCCCCTGTCTCGGGGCCAGTCGGGGCGATCGTCGATTTGCCATTCGCCCGAGCGACTTCAGGTTTGAGCTGCGACAGATTCCACCGTCTTAAGTTACATCTAGCGTTACATAAGGCAGTTTTAGCCAAAAGGCTAAGCCCCCACCAGCGTTTCTGCTGGTGGGGGCTTACCTTAGTAGCGGGGGCAGGATGCAAAAGATGTCGCCAGCCACGTAGAAGCTGTGGAGCCTGGACAGGGCGGCACAGGCTCTGCAGCAGGTCGGGCTGATCGCAGCGAAAATGCCGGAGCTCATCGACGCGGAAAACCGTCACCTCACGAGCGCAGTCGAGAGCCTGAAAACGCCGCTGCAGAGCATGGCTCAGCTGCTCATGGTCGTGGTCGAGATGGTGGAGGGACCACTGAGTCTCAGCGACGACGCCGTAGCCAGGCTGAGCGTCAGCGTCGAGAAGCGGCTCAACGCGCAGCTGAGCGGACAGCTGCGCACACAGTTGAGGGAGATGGTGGATTGGAATTTTAGGGAACTGACGCCGGAGCTTCAGCGTACCGTGTCCGATGGACTGGAGTGTCTCGAGGGGAGGCAGCGGGCGCTTGCTCGAGAGCGTGAGGAGTGGGACAAGACTATCCAGGCTCTTGCTCGGGAGCGGGAGCGCTTCGATGCTGAAAACGCCTGGCGGTGTACATGGTGATTTCCGTGATCGTGGGCTGCGTTGCCACTACTGCCGTTTTCGGTTTCGGGTGGGGACTGCTGCAGGCGCTGGGATTGCCTGACGGTATCGGTGGCATGTGGGATCGTGCCTGGGGTGCTGATGATGGTGCTATCGGCATTGCCGGGGGTCTCGGAGTGCTTTTCTCCACAGTGAGCGTAATTGCCGTGCTGGGCTGGGTTACCCGTAGGCTGTGGACTGCACACGATGCCTGGCGCCCATAGTCAGCACCGGTCACCGTCGTGATGCCCTGCGTGCTATCTCATCCATCCGGCTATCTGCTGCGTGCTGATAGGCCATTGCTACACTGACACTACTATGCCCAAGGCGTGCCATGATCTCGGCCAGAGTAGCGCCTGCCTGGGCGAAGCGCGTGCCCGAGTAGTGACGCAATGAGTGAAAGTGTAAATCCTCTCTACCTGCACTTTTACGAGCAGAAAGCCAGTGATAGCGCACGCCTGCGTACGTGATCTCTGTCAATTTTTGTCCAGGCTCCACAGCTTCTACGTGGCTGGCGACATCTTTTGCATCCTGCCCCAAAAAGAACACAGTCCTGACGCCCGCGATTGATTTAGGTCCGTTAATCAATCGCTTACCGCCCTTGAGGGTCACCACCCCTTTCGTGACAGCAATCACGACGGCATCAACGTTGTTATTTTCATCCTTGATGATGGTGACATCGTCGGTGGTGAGAAGCAGAATTTCGCCGATACGCAGACCAGCAGCAGCCGCGATCAAGATGACATGCCGTAGCTCAGAAGGAAAAGCCCTGATGATTGCGTGAAGTTCATCATCAGTGGGAGGTGAAACATCAACACCCGTCTTGGCCTTGCTGCCCCCCTCGAATGGTGCACGGCTGGCGTGGTATTAGGTCATCCTCCAGCGCAGTCTTCAGCACCGATTTAAAAAAGTCGTATTGGCGCGCCGTGGATGTCTCCTTACCGTCGGCGATGTTCCGTGAGTACCACTCACGCACACCGTCGCTTGTGATAGCCGTGAGGGGCGTTTCTGCCCACTCTGCCAGGCGGTCGTCTAGGTATCGCTCGTATTCCTCACGGGTGCGTGCTGAGAGAGGCTGCCCTCGCCGATTGGTGCGGTTAGCGATCCACCGCTCTGCATACTCCCTAAAGTGGGGATAGTGACACGTTCTATCGGCTTCGACGGATCTACCCAGCGCCCCTCGATGATTGCTGTGCGCTGAGTGGATAGCCAAGCTCGCGCCTGTGTCTTGGTGTCAAAAGTGTTGGGCGCTTTATACCGCTCCCCCTCGTGCGCACCGCGCTCTAAAGCGCCCAGACGGCAGCTTATCGATGATGCCCCAAGACTCACGTGACATGGTTTTTGCTCCTTTATTCCCGTGGTACCTGCGTGGTACTCCAATACCAGATTCCAACAGATTACAGCGGATTCCAGCGGATCAAAATAGCTTTTACCCTGCCCGTTCGGATTCACTACCAGCATACTACCACTGGTTCGACCCCAGTTGGAGGAGCAGACTACATCCCGCCCAGCATTGCGCTGACCGGGATTTTTCGTATACGCCACACAGCTCGAGTTCAGAGGGTTGCGGAAGATACAGGTTAAGTACAACGGGGACAGGAAAAGGGGCCTAGCCAATCAAGGCTAGGCCCCTTCCCTACTGCACTCTATGCGCTCGCCGCAGGCTCAGGGAGCGCTGAGCGAGCGTCAACGAACAATTAGTCGTTGATGTACAGGTACTGCTTGTTCACGAACTCATCCAGTGCGAAGACGGAGAGCTCGCGGCCGAAGCCGGAGTTCTTGACGCCACCGAATGGCAGTACTGGGGAGTAGTACTGGCCCAGGTTGACGTGAATCATACCGGTCTCGATCTGGTCAGCAACCTTGGTAGCGCGGTCGGCGTCGTCAGAGAAGACGGCACCGCCCAAGCCGTAGTTGGAGTTGTTAGCCAGCTCTACAGCTTCCTTTTCGGAGGAAACCTTGTAGATCTCGGCTACTGGGCCGAAGAACTCCTCGTAGTAGGAGTCGGAACCAACTGGGACATCGGTAAGCACGGTCGGCTCGTAGTATGCAGCCGTCTCGTGCAGGTTGCCGCCGGTGCGAACCTTAGCGCCGTTTTCCACAGCGGTCTTAACCTGCTTGTCCAAGTTCTCTGCGGCATCGCGGGAGGACATTGGGTAGTACTGGTTATCGCCCGGCTGGGTTGGGTCAGCCTGCTTCATGCCCTCAGCAATGCGGACCATTTCATCAACGAACTCGTCGTAAATGTCGTCCATGACGATGATGCGCTTGTTGGAGGTACAAGCCTGGCCGACGTTCTCGATGCGCTTAACCCAAGCTTCCTCGGCAGCCTTGGTGACATCGGCTGCATCCAGGATGATGTAAGGGTCGGTGCTGCCAAGCTCCAGCACAACCTTCTTCAGGTTGCGGCCGGCGGTCTCAGCCACAGCGGCACCAGCGCGCTCAGAACCGGTCAGGGATACACCCTGGACACGCTTGTCCGCGATGATCTCTTCAATCTGCTCGTGGTTTGCGTAAGCGTTAATGTATACGCCCTCTGGCAGACCAGCCTCGCGGAAGATCTCCTCGATGGCTGCAGCAGACTTCGGGGTAATTTCGGCGTGCTTCAAGATAATGCAGTTGCCGTTCATCAGGTTCGGGCCGGCGAAGCGGGCAACCTGGTAGAAGGGGTAGTTCCACGGCATAATGCCCAGCAGGGTACCAATCGGCAGGCGACGGAGGGTGGCCTTACCACCTGGCACGTCAACCGGCTGGTCCTTGTTGTGCTCTGGGGCGTTGTCTGCGTAGAACTGCAGGATGTCGCCGGAGAAGTTAATTTCCCACTCGCCTTCTGGGGTGGACTTACCCATCTCCTGTGCGGCAATCTGAGCTAACTCGCCCTTGCGCTCCTTAAGCAGCTCCGCTGCGCGGGACACAATCTTTGCGCGCTCCTCAATTGGGGTCTCGCGCCAGGTCTGGAAAGCCTCGTTGGACTTAGCCAGAACCTCTTGAACCTGCTCATCGGTAAGGGTGTCGAATTTCTCTACTACTTCATTGGTAGCGGGGTTAGTTACCGCAAAATCCTTAGACATTAATGGATCCCTTTCTAATTGGTTTCTTGGAATCACTGTGGTGGCGAACACTCTTCGTGTGCGCCTGCCCACAAGAATACTCAAGTTCGATTGACGTGTCACCCATGAAAATGGGGATTCTTTTTAGGAGGCCGCGACGACCGAGCCGTCCTTCATCTTGATGCCCTCATCCTGCTTCATATAGGTGGCATCGCGGGTGAGCATCTGGCGCACCGCCTCCTCATTCTTCTGGATTTCCGCCTCGAGCGCCTCCGGATCTTGGCGGAGGAGATCGAAGCGCTCTTGCACCAGCGGTGCCTGCATTTCCAGGATGGGGCGCATCACGGAGTTGTCCACGCCGCAGGCATCGGCGACCTCATCGCCGTGAATGATGCGTACGTGTGCGGCGGTCCAGTCCGCCAAGGTGTCATCGGGCATACCCGTGAGCTCCTTGGCATTGACGACGAATCCATGCATGAGGGCATCGACAAGCTTACGAGAGGACTCGTTGATCTCGCCGTCGACGGTATGGATGGCATCCATGGTCTCCTGGGAGGCCTCTACCCCATCTTCACCTTCGAAAAGGTCCGTAGAAATGCCCAGCATGCGCCCGGCAATCTTCCACAGGTAGAACGCGTCCTTCTCTTCCTCCGCCGTGAGCTTCCAGCCCATGTTGCGCAGGCCGGCGTACGGAATGTAGGTGAAGTCGAACCAGGTGCGCAGCATGTCGAACTCGCTGATCGGCGCACCGTAGTGGGAGTAGTCCAACTCCTTGCGGGTGTGCACGCGCCGTACGTGTGCGTGGATGGCGCGCACCATGCCGGTGTGCATGAAGCCCTCACCACCGGGCTGCAGGGCATCCGGCAGGTAGAGCGAATAGGTCCAGTTGGTGGTGTAGGCAAGGCGCTTGACGGCGCCATCAGTAAGCTCACCGGTATTGACCAGCAAGTCTGCAATCGCCGGGGTGGAATAGGTATGGACCAGCGAGCCCGGGCCCAGCGCCAGGCCGTGGCTGAGCGGCGGGATGGACAGGTAGACGCGGCGGCCGCGCTCCAGCTTTTCGGCGTCGATGCCGTCAAGTGCCTTGGTCATGTCCTCAATAAGGGCGGCAACTTCGGGGAAGGTGTCCTCGTTGGCGGTGCCGCGCGCGAGGGCATCGCGCAGGTTAGGCATGATTTCCTTGACGGTGTGGCCGCTGGTAAATAGCGCATCGGCCACTGGGTCCATCTTCCAGAAAGCCTCGTGGTAGCGGTTGGCGCGCTCTTGGCCAAAGGTGGCGATGAATTCATCCTTATCGCCGCGGCCTGCAGGCCACTCGCCGACGGTGCCTAGGGACATAGTGTTAGTCATGGTCTTCTCCTCTGAGAATGTTATGGGGATGGGTTAGCTGCGAGCTTCTTTAGAGTCATCGTGCAGCGTGTAATCGGACTTGGTCTCAGGCTCGTTTTTCGCGATGTGTGCCTTAATCACCGCGGTGACATCGGACCATGGCGGCTTATTCTTATTGGCGCGCTTAATCTTTGCCTTTTGCGCACCCGGCAGCTTGTCCCGCAGGCGGGCAACCTTGGCTTCTGCGCGCGCGGCACCCCGATACAGGATGGCCCACGGCTTGTAGTTCACCTTTTCCCAGCGCGTGCCCTTGACCATGAACTTGGTATCTTCCACGCCGCAGATGGTGGTCAGCGCACCAAGCGCCATCTTGGGGACCAGCGGGTGGATGGTTTCTAGAATGCTCATCAAGGCAGTGGCCACGCGCTCGTGATAGGTGGAGGAATACCCGCCATTGGCGTAGATATAATCCGTCATCTTGCGCATTTCATCGCCGGTCTTGGGGATGAGCCGCTCTTCAGCACCCATCATATAAAGGATATATCCCCAGTACTGGGCCACATCGTCCCAATCCTGACCGGAGTGCGGGCGGCCAAAGCGCTCGTCGATGGCCAGCGGCATCATCCCGAACCAGCCCTCACCGGAGACCAGGAAGCTGGAGCCAATTGGCCGGCCGAATTCGTTATAGTGCTCCTTGCCCCACATCTTTTCCAAGCCGCGATTGGCCTGGGAGTGCAGCAGGCGCACGCGCACGGCAGCCTTGCGGCCTTCACCGAAGCGGTCAAAGACGTCCTTCTTGCCCAAATCCGTGAAGAATTGCGCCGTTTCAATGGAGCGCTGCATGGCCTTAAACTCGAACATCCCAGTCTCACCCGTGGCCGCCGACGTGCGGTCCTCCATCGTGGTAGCCCAGTATGCGAAGGCAATAGCCAAAACCTCTGAGGTGCGCGTGACGTTGTAGTAGGCCACGCGGCCGCGCTCTGCGGCCTCGAGGTCCAGCCACTCCGGAATTCGGTCTACCTCTTTAAAGAAGTCCACCAACTCCGGGGCCGGGTCCTCTACCGTCTCGATGCCGTGGTTGAGCGCCTGCTCAAACTTAGCGCGCGATTCCTTGGCACCGTCACGGCGGAAGGCCTCCGCCAGCTTTTCACCGGTCTCGTCGGTCTGCCACATGTGGTCATCGAGAAGCTTGGTTTGCAGGCTATCGTAGCCTGCCCAGTCATCTTCTACCGTGTGCCAGGAGTCGAAGACATTGTGCCGCAACTCCGACCAGCCTGGGGCCGCGGTGCGACGCTTCGGCGCCGGGCGCAGGTCCATTCCATCGCGGTAGAAGTAGCGGAAATCCTCATAAGGATTATCGGACATGGGCAGAACCTTTGGTTCCGCCTGCGACGTGTTAGCAACGTCAGAGGTATCTGTGGGAGCAGTCATTGTGTTTTATTCCCTTCCTTATTATTAAACTTTGGTAACTAGCAGCGAGTGCGCCGGCTAGTTTCGACGGGCTTCCTTGGAGTCATCGTGCAGGGTCCACTCGGCCTTGACGTCTGGCTCATGGTTGTTGATGTGCTCTTGCACTTCTTCCAACGCATTGATCCACAGTGGGCGACCTTGCGTGGCGTTGTGCTTCTTGTATTCCTCCGCGCCAGGTTTTTCATCGGCTTCGCGGGCTTCCTTTGCCTCTGCGCGCGCCTTGGCTTCGAAGTCTTTGGCCGCCTGGGAAAAGTCCATATCGGCCCAGCGGGTTCCTTCCACCATGAACTTGGTGTCCTCTTCTCCCACCAGCGTGGCCAGCGAGCCCAACATTTCTAGTGGAAGGTCCGGATTCATCTGTTCCACGATGGACATCAGTGCCGTAGCCACCCGCTGGTGGTACGTCGAAGAACGCCCGCCGTTTGCGTAGATGAAGTCAGTCATCTTGCGCATTTCATCGCCGGTCTTGGGGATGATGCGCTCTTCCCCACCCATCATGTACAGCACATATGCCCAATACTGGGCAACGTCGTCCCAGTCCTGGCCGGAGTGGGGGCGTCCGAAAAGCTCGTCGATGGCCAGCGGCATGAGCGCGAACCAGCCTTCACCGGAGACCAGGAAGCTGGAGCCAATCGGCCGTCCGAATTCGTTGTAATGCTCCTTCCCCCAGAGCTTTTCCAGACCGCGGTTGGCCTGGGCGTGCAGCAGGCGGACGTGGACTGCGGCCTTGCGGCCTTCCCCAAAGCGGTCGAAGACGTCTTGTTTGCCCAAGTCCACGAAGAACTTGGAGGTCTCCAGTGCACGTTGCATGGCCTTGAACTCGAACATCCCAGTCTCGCCAGTGGCCGCGGAAGTGCGGTCTTCCATGGTGGTGGCCCAGTAGCCAAAGTTGAAGGTGAGAAGGTCCGCGCTCGGGGTGGCGTTGTAGTAGGCGACGCGCCCGCGCTCGGCGGCTTCAAGGTCGATCCAGTCTGGGATGTTATCGACCTGTTCGAAGAAGGCCACCAATTCCGGCGATGGGTCCTCGACGGTCTCGATTCCTTCATTCAGCGCCTGCTCAAATTTAGCGCGCGATTCCTTTGCACCATCGCGGCGGAAGGACTCCGCCAAAGCGGCACCCTGCTCATCGGTTTGCCACATGTGATCATCGAGCAAACGCGTTTGCGGGGTGTCGTAGCCTTCCCACTCATCATGGACAGTGTGCCAGTGATCGAAGATATTGTGACGCAGGGTGGACCAGCCGGGCTTGTCCACGCGGCGTTTCGGCGACGGGCGCAGATCCATGCCATCGCGGTAGAAGTAGCGGAAATCCTCATAGGGATTATCGGACATGGGCAGAACCTTTGGTTCCGTCCGAGTTTCGGTAGGAGCAGTCATGGGGAGTGAACAACCTTTCCAATCTTGGTGCTACACCACACATATTTCCCAACTATGTGGTCTAGTTCACCATTTAGCTGTGCACGTAAGCCTATAGAGACACTGCCCTCCACTGCAATGAATTTTGAATGCAATTTTCCGGGAAATTACCGGGCACGAACACCGCCGCTACACCCGTCTTCACAGCACCTATCCTCTCCTGCGCAAATAGCAAAAATGCCCGTCTTGGCAGATTTTGCAAACTCTCCGCCCGCTCACCCCATATAGGTGTACTAAGCGCACACGTGTCCGCTATGCGAACGCTTTTGTAACCTGTCTCTCCTTCTAGGCTGTACCATGACGTGCATTACATACAGTGAATTGGCAATAAACCACAGCCACGAAAGTGAGGTCTATTCACCCCTATGCCTAGTTCTCCTTCCCAATCTGCATCCCAGCTTGCCGATGCCCCCTCCACCACCGCCACGGTGCAAAACGTCACCGCCGTAGCCGATGACCTTGCGGTCATCGAGTTTTTGCTGGACGGTGATGCGCAGCTCGCGGATTACTCCCCCGGCTGCCACGTGGATATCACCCTCCCGGGAGCTAACGGCGAGATGCTTACCCGGCAATACTCGGTTTTTGAGCTGACCGGTTCCTCTTCGCCTGCCGCTGGCCAACAGGCACGGCCAACGTATGGCGTCGCGGTAAAGCGGGAGGCAAACTCCACGGGCGGCTCGATTGCAATGCTCAAACTGCGCCGCGGGGATAGCTTTGAAATCTCGCAGGCATTTAATAACTTCGAGCTCGTGGCAGACGCCGGCTACTACGTTCTTGTTGGCGCCGGCGTGGGCATTACCCCCATGCTTTCTATGGCTCAATCCCTCGAGCGCGAGAACAAGCCGTATATCGTGCTCTTTTTCGCGCGCGATGAACACCACGCGGTGCTGCTCGAGCAATTGCGCGAAACCTGCGGTGATAAGCTCATTGAGGTCTTTGGCCGCCCGCGCGACAAGCAAGCAGACATCTACCGGCATCTGCTGGGCCAAGCACCGAAGGAGACGGCCTTTTATGTCTGCGGCCCGCAAGGCTTCATGGATTACGCCAAAGAAATCGCGCTCGAGTATCTGCCCGAGCACGCTTTTCACTGGGAGAACTTCCACCCCGATCTCAAAGCACTGTCCGGTGAGAGAAACGCCGGGGCCGGCGATGGGCCATTCGAAGTAGAATTTTGCGGTGAGACGGTAGAAATCCCAGAGAATAAGACGGTCCTAGAGGTCCTTGAGGAACTCGATCTACCCGTAAAATCGCGCTGCTTGGAAGGCACGTGCAGTACCTGCATCATGCGCGTGGTCGACGGCGAACCAGATCACCGCGATTCCGTCTATGACGCGCAGATGTATGCCGATGGCGCCTTCGCGCCGTGCGTCTCCCGGGCATTAAGCCCCAAGCTCACCTTGGAGCGCTGGCGGCAATAAAACCAGCTCTCTTACGCTACTCGAGTGGGGAAGCTGGTCTGGGAAAATTGGGGCATCGGCAAGCGCAGCACTGACCTATAGGGCGCGCACCATAATCACACCGATGATGACCAAGACCAAGCCGATGATGCGGTGCACCGGCGGCAAGCCGCGCTCGGCGTTGCCCCAGCCCAGCGACTCAATGACCTGGCCGCAAATGATTGAGCCTACTAGCGAGCCGATAACCGTCGTGCCGGTGCCAATCATGGGCGACAGCGTCGCGCCGCCAACCACAAAGAGCGCGCCGAGCACACCGCCGAGCCACATCCACCAGGGACCTGGGGCGATGCCGCTCAAAAGGGCGTGGCGGGGCGCCTTCCAGCCTACGGTGAGCAGGGCCAACAGGATCACGCCGACGCCCAGGGAAATGACGCTGGCGGGCATAGGGCTGTGCAACGCGCCTCCCAGGTAGCCGTTAACGGCGGTTTGGGTGGCAGAGCCCATGCCAATAAGCACGCCGAAAACCCGCCACAGCCACAGCGAAAGCCCGGTGGCTTGCGCACGCGTGGTGACGGCACCCCGGCCGATTTCTAATACCAAGGCGATGCCGCCCACAACGATAAGCGCGCCGAGAACGCGCAGCGGGCCGACTGGTACTTCAAAGAGGCCGGTCAAGTCATAAATGAGGCCCATCGTCACCTGGCCCAAGATGGGAAGAATGACGGTCTCTACGCTGCCGATGCGCGGGAAGAGCAAGATATTTCCCACGATGAAGGCCACGCCCATAAAACCGCCGAGCCACACCCACCACGGTTGCGCAGCCGCCAGCGCCAGGTCCGGTATCGCGTCACCGGTGACTATCAGCGCGAGTATGGCGGAGACGGCAAAGCCGATAATGAAGGAGAAGAACCCGGCGGCGATGGGCGAGCCCACGGACTCGCGCAGACGAGTATTAATGGCCGTTTGCGCCGGCACGATGGCGCCGACCAGCATGGCGGCGATAACCAACATTGTTTTTCCTTCCCCACAGGTTTGGGTCTAAGCAAAGCCTGGGACTAGGCGTGACATAGAGCTATAAATTTAGAGACTTAAAATGCAAAAGAGTGCAGGCCAGCACAAAGCGGAACCTGCACTCTCTCGCTAGAAGGAGCCGGGGTTAGTCATCCGTAGGGATGGAGTCGGTACCTTCCAGCAGCTTGGCAACGTAACCAGTGTTGAACTCGCCGCTGCGGAACTTTTCACTGTCCAACAGCATGGCCTGGAATGGCGCCGTGGTGACAACGCCTTCTACCTGCAGCTCGTCGATGGCGCGCAGCATACGGGTAATGGCCTCATCGCGGTCTTCTGCCCATACGATGAGCTTGCCCACCATGGAGTCATAGAACGGCGGGATGGTGTATCCCGTCTCGATGTGGGTATCCATGCGCACACCGAAGCCACCTGGCACGCGGTAGTGTTCGATCTTGCCCGGCCGCGGCGCGAAGTTCTGGTTCGGATCCTCGGCGTTGATGCGGCACTCGATGGCGTGGCCACGAATCTCCACATCATCCTGGGTGATGGACAGCTTCTGCCCAGAGGCAATGCGCAACTGCTCCTTGATGAGGTCCACACCGGTGATCATCTCCGTTACGGGGTGCTCCACCTGGATGCGGGTGTTCATCTCGATGAAGTAGAACTTATCCTCGATGTTATCGAAGACGAACTCGATGGTTCCGGCGTTTTTGTACTTCACCTCTTTACACAGGTTAATCGCGGCTTCCTGCATCTCCTGGCGCAGCTCATCAGTCAGCACTGGCGAAGGGCCTTCCTCAATGAGCTTCTGGTTGCGGCGCTGCGAGGTGCAGTCGCGCTCGCCCAGGGCGACGGCGTTTTCTCCATCGGCCAGCACCTGGATCTCGATGTGGCGGATATCCGTCAAGAAGCGCTCGATGTAGACCGACGGGTCATTGAACGCGGACTCTGCCTCGTTCATGATCTCGTTGAGGTCCTTTTCCAGCGTGTCCTCGGATTCCACCACGCGCATACCGCGTCCACCACCGCCGGCGGCTGCCTTAATCAGCAGCGGGAAACCGGTGTTATGGGCAACCTCGAGGGCCTCATCGAACTCGGTGACCACACCGTCGGAGCCCGGAACGGTGGGAACACCGGCGGACTTAGCGATGCGCTTAGCCGCGATCTTGTCACCCATCAAGCCGATGTGCTCAGCCGAAGGGCCAACAAAGCCGATCTCTTCTTCTTCCACCATGCGGACAAAGTCCGGCTTCTCGGACAAGAAGCCGTAGCCTGGGTGAATGGCATCCGCCTTGTACGCCATGGCGGCAGAAATAACCAGCTCGGGGCTGTTGTAGCTCTTGGAAACATTCGCCGGGCCGATGCAGACTGCTTGATCGGCAAGCTTTACCGGCAAGGAGTCCTTATCGCCTTCGGAATAAGTAAGGATGGACTTAATGCCCAATTCCTTGCAGGCGCGAATGATGCGAAGCGCAATCTCACCGCGGTTAGCAATGAGCACGCTACCTAATAGATCTGACATATTTTCCTCCAGGTCGATTACTTCGGCTGGATGACCATGATGGGCTGGCCGTGCTCCACAGCGTCCTCATTATCAACGAGGATTTCCTTCACGGTGCCGGCAACCTTGGACTCGATGTTGTTCATCAGCTTCATAACCTCGACGATGCACAGCACCTGGCCAACCTCAACCTCATCGCCCACCTTGACGAAGGGATCTGCGCCAGGCTTCGGAGCGGCGTAGAAGGTACCGACCATAGGAGCCTTCACGGTCTCGCCCTCTGCGGACGGCTCACCGGAACCGGAGGCCTTTGGCTCTTCCTTCGGAGCTTCCTCCTGCGCCGGAGCAGGCTTGGACTCTGGCTCAGCGGCTGGGGCCGGGGCCGAGGCGGCCTCCGGAGCTGCTTCCTGTGCTGGTGCGGTAGCTGGAGCTGCAGCCGGAGCGGCTTCCGATGCCGGTGCCGGGCGGTTCAGGCCGCCTGGGGTGCGGGACATCGCGAGCTCGACGTCGCCGTACTTAATCTGCAGCTCTTGGATGTCATCAGAAAGGTTGGCCCACTTCAGCAGGGACTTCAGGTCGTGCAAGTTGGTGGAATCAGTCATGGTTACTTTTCTCCTTTGGTGAGGTTGATTTCCAAATCGGAAGTCTTGAGGTGGAAGTCGGTGGTATCGGAAGAGTCGTAGATTTGCTGTACCAGGGAGGTAAGGACGCCACCCTTGACGCCTTCACCCTCGCCGCCGCGGCCTTCGGCCACAAAGCGCTTCATTTCATCGACCTGGCTGCCGGCGAACATCACGCGCAGCAACAGAGTGTCGATGTCCTCGTCCGGGTGAGCCTTCTTCAGATCCGGCAGGACCGGCTTAAGTTCTGGGATTTCCTCCGTGATTTCGGAGGATCCGTTGGCCATGATCTTCTCCAGCACGTCTGGGTCCAGCGGGGCGAGCGGCTCGCCGTAGTAGCCCAAGGCGTACTTCTTAATCTCGTTCGGGACCACGGAGTAACGGTCACCCGTCATCACGTTCATGACGGCCTGGGTACCCACGAACTGGGCAAACGGCGTAATCATGATGGGGTATGCGAGCTCTTCGCGCACGCGTGCAACCTCGTACAGTAACTCTTCGAAGCGGTCCCCCAACCCAGCGGTTTCCAGCTGGGATTCGAAGTTGGTAAGCATGCCGCCGGGTAGCTGGTGCATGTAGTGCAGGCCATCGAATGCGCGCGGAACACCTACTGGCTTATCTTCCGTATCGGCGATTTCCTGAATGCGCTCGCTGGCGGAATCGATGCGCTCATCGTCAACGTCCACCGTGTACCCCAGCGCGCGAAGGTCGCGCACCACGGCCTGGGTGGCTGGCTGTCCCGGGCCATTGGCCAGCGGAGCGATGGAGGTGTGGATAGAATCCACGCCCAATTCCGCTGCGTAGAGGTAGGTCAGCGGGGACAGTCCGGTCAGCGAGTGGGTGTGTACCTCGAGCGGTACGTCACCGATGGAGCTGCGGATCGCCGGGATGAGGGTCTTCAAACGGTCCGGAGTAAGCAGGCCGCCGGCGTCCTTCAGCATGATGCGGTCCACATCGGTGCGCTCGAGCAGCTCCGTGGCCTTCCGCTTGTACAGGTCATCGGTGTGCACCGGGCTCAAGCAGTAGGACAATGCGCCGAAGGTTTCGGCTCCGAGTTCCTTGGCCAGCTTGAGGCCCTGGTCGATGTTGTCGATGTCATTCAACCCATCGAAGGAGCCGATCACACGGAAGCCATTGGCGTAGAGGCGCTCGGTCCAGTTCAAGATGGCATCATCCGGCAAGAAGTCGAAGGAAGCCAGGTTCTTGGAGCGAATCAGGGCGCGGAACTTAGTGCCCGGCGCGGCGTTCTCGTGCACGAGGCGGACGCGCTCCCACGGGTCTTCCTTGAGGTAGCGCACGGAGACGTCGAACTGGATGGGCGCTACCAAGTCCACGTGCTCGAAACCAGCGTTGGTGATGTCATCCAACAGCGAAAGAATGTGGCTCGTGGTCATGCGGGTGGCCCAGATGCTCTGGTGCGCATCACGCAGGGTGGTATCGATGATGTTGATCTTGCGCTCGCTATCGGCTGGGCGTCCGCCCGCGGCCATGATTTCGGCGAGGCCTTCTGTACTTAGTTCCTCGGGACTAA
This sequence comes from Corynebacterium sp. KPL2850, assembly GCF_040225855.1. Lineage (NCBI taxonomy): Bacteria > Bacillati > Actinomycetota > Actinomycetes > Mycobacteriales > Corynebacteriaceae > Corynebacterium > Corynebacterium sp. KPL2850. The sequence goes on along the minus strand of NZ_JBEHFV010000003.1, from coordinate 110,712 downwards.
GAGCAGTCATAAATCCCTCCTTAGGGTGTGGCTCCGGAAAGACTCGGTTGGTTCACAGTGATGGTTCACTTTGGTGGTTCAAGACTCTTCGAAAACCTTCCGTGTCGTGGCTCACACGCTACACCACACCCAAATTTTCAGTGCTGGAATTCCGGTCAGAAATGACCTTTTCCTGCGAATTCCAAGCTCGTTACGGCAAAGATTTTACCCAAATACCCCTATCCGGGGTCACAGTGCGCACTACCGTTCACTTAGCGAACATGAAGTTTTTGCGGTCTCCTCCCCTAAAAAGTGGTGGAAGACATACAGTTTCTAGTCAGTAACCAAATCTACCTAGCCGGTGCCGAGATTTTCGTAGCCTACATCGCGAACTAATCGAAGTGTGATGTGCGTAATATCTTCCTCAATAATTCGGACCCATCCCTAGGAGGAACATTGACTTCTACCGCCCCGCCGAGCCCCACACCCACTTCGTCATCGGGCGCGACCAAAACGGACCGCAAATCCCTCGCAGCCAGCCTGACCGGCCAGGTCCTTGAATGGTACGAGTGGAGCTCCTACGCGGTCTTCGCCCCATTCATCGCCGCAGCGATGTTCGACAAGGGCGATACCGCCTCCGCGCTGCTTGCCACCTTCGGTGTCTTCGCCGTCGGCTTCTTGGTCCGCCCGCTGGGCGGCATCATCTTTGGCCGCATCGCTGACCAGCGGGGCCGCAAGACCGTCTTGATGACTACCATCATCATGATGGCCAGCGCCTCCGTCCTCATCGGCTTGATGCCCACCTACGAGACCATTGGCATCTGGGCTTCTGTCGGCCTGCTCTTCATCCGCGTGCTGCAGGGCTTTGCACACGGCGGTGAATCTGCAGCCGCCAATAGCTACATTCCCGAGATCGCCCCGAACGCCCACCGCGGCCGCTGGGGTTCCATGGTCTATGTCTCCATCTTCGGCGGTTCGGTCATCGCCTACGTCCTAGGTGGCGGCATTTCGCTGGTCCTGACGGACGAGCAGATTGGTGCTTGGGGCTGGCGCATTCCGTTCCTCTTGGGCGCCGCCGCAGCGTTGGTCGCGTTGTACCTGCGCCGCCACATGAAGGAATCGGATCACTTCCAGGAAATCGATAGCGCCGAGCCCACCGTTGAGGCCCCGAAGCGCACCAAGAAGTCCGTGAATTCGCAAAAGCCTGCCTCGGTTGTTCGCCCGGCATGGCAGAATATCTTGCTCGTCGTGGGCATGGTCTCCGGCGTTACGGCCGCGCACTACACGTGGACGTCCTATGTTTCCACCTACGCCATTAGCCACGAGGGCATGTCCACCCAGGGTGCTTATTGGGTCACCGTGGCCGCACAGACCGCGGGCCTCATCGCCCTGCCGCTGTGGGGCAGCCTGTCCGATAAGATTGGCCGCAAGCCCGTCATTTATATCTGTGCGATTGGCCTAGCCGTTCTGCAGATCCCGCTAATGAACTTCATCGATGACCGCCCATGGACCCTGCTGGTGGCCTCCACTGTCGGCGTGGTCATCGTCGCCGCCGGCGGCGCGCTGTTGTCCTCCATCATGTCCGAGGTCTTCCCCACCGTTCAGCGCACCCGCAGCATCGGCCTGGCCTACTCGCTGTCCGTCGCCGTCTTTGGCGGTACCGCACCGTATATTTACCAGTGGTTCGTGGCCCACGGCCTTACCTGGGCTTCTGGCTTCTACGTGGTCGCACTGTGCATCCTCACGCTTGTCAGCATGTACATCCTGCCTGAAACCAAGGGCGTGGACCTGCGCGATGTCTAAACACTAAGCAGGGCTTAGCCAGCACGGCGGCTCAGCCCTGCACACCGCACACCGGCACACTAAATCGCCGCTTCCCAGTCTTTCCCGGGAAGCGGCGATTTTCGCGTCTACTACTTAACCGTGCTTAGTCGAGCGCTACCTTAAAGGGTGCGTCCGTGACCTCGCGGATGGACTCCTCGGTTTCGCCCTCGGCGACCTCGATAAGCGTCAGGCCCTCCAGCTCGTCCACGGTGAATACGGCGCGGTCGGTGATGATTAGATCCACGCAGCGAGCACCGGTTAGCGGCAGCTGACACTCCGCCAGAATCTTGGAATCGCCGTGCTTGGAAACGTGCTGCATCATCACCACGATGCGCTTGGCGCCATGCACTAGATCCATCGCACCGCCCATGCCCTTGACCATCTTGCCGGGAATCATCCAGTTGGCTAGGTCGCCAAATTGGGATACCTCCATGGCACCGAGCACCGCGACGTCGATGGCGCGGGAGCGGATCATGGCAAAGGATTCGGACGAGGAGAAGAAGGATGCGCCAGGGGCTTCGGTAATGGTTTCTTTACCGGCATTGATTAGCTCCGGATCCACCTGGTCCTCTTCAGGGTAGGCGCCAACGCCCAAGATTCCGTTCTCGGAGTGCAGGACCACCTCACGGCCCTCTGGCAGGTAGCCAGGGATGAGCGTCGGCATGCCGATGCCCAGGTTGACGTAGTCACCATTGTCCAGTTCTTGTGCGGCGCGTGCCGCCATTTCTTCGCGTGACCAGGTCATTACTTGCTCACCGTCCTGAATTCGATTCCGGTTTCTTGCTTGCCCACTTCCACTACGCGGTCCACGTAGATGCCGGGCACATCCACCTCTGCGGGCGGAACGGCCTCTACCAGCTGTTCCGCTTGCACGATGGTGATATCGGCAGATTTGGCTGCATCTGGGTTGAAGTTCTGGGCGGTCTTATTAAAAGCGAGATTGCCAAAGCGGTCCGCGCGAGCGGCGTGGACGAAGGCGAAGTCTGGGGTGAGGGCTTCTTCCATAACGTAGAGCTCGCCGTTAAACTCGCGGGTTTCCTTCGGTGCGGAGGTCTCCGCGATGGTGCCGTCGGGATTGTAGCGGGTGGGGATATCGCCATCGGCAAGCGGCGTGCCCACGCCAGCCTTGGTGTAAAAGGCTGGAATGCCCGCGCCACCGGCGCGCATGCGCTCTGCCAAGGTACCCTGCGGGGTGAACTCAACAGTGAGCTCGCCCTCGAGGTACTGACGCGCATATTCCTTATTGGTTCCCAGGTAGGAACCGATGGAGCGGGCGATGCGGTGATCCTTGAGCAGCAGGCCCAAGCCGAAATCATCCGTACCAAGGTTATTGGAAATGATGGTGAGCTCGCTCGCGCCCTGGGAACGCAGCGCAGCAATGAGTTGCGCCGGGATACCCACAAGGCCGAATCCGCCCACCGCGATGGAGGAACCGTCCGGGATATCCGCGACGGCCTCCTCTACTGAGGCTATGACTTTATTCAACATGGCCTTAGACTACGTGCGGTTCACAGACAGCACAAGGGTTCAGAATGCGAACATTATCGGGTACACTAAAGAGACCTGGGCCACTTAACCCTAAAATTAGCTTGGAGGACACACCGTGGCAGATACCCCCGTAGTGCAATCTCTAGCCCGCGGACTCAACGTCATTCACTCGTTTAATGGCGAACGCCCGCGGCAGACACTGGCCCAGGTTGCCGAGGTCACAGGCTTAGCGCGCGCCACCGCACGCCGCTTTCTACACACGCTTGTCGCAGAAGGTTATGCCCGCACCGATGGCTCAGATTTTTGGCTCACCCCCCGCGTTTTAGAACTGGGCTATTCGTACCTATCGAGCTTGGGACTGCCAGATATTTCCCAACCCCATTTGAGGGAGTTATCCACCAAACTCGATGAGTCCTGCTCCGTCAGCGTGCTCGACCGCGACACCGTGGTCTATATTGCCCGCGCCGCAGCGCACCGCATCATGTCCACCAATATCACCATCGGTACGCGCTTCCCAGCGCACGCTACGTCCATGGGTCAGGTGCTGCTCGCTGATTTAACGCCGGCGGAGCTGGATGAGTATTTCGCCACCACCGCCCCGCTCGAGCAGGTCACCCCGCACACCCTGGTATCCCAGGACGCGCTGCGAGCCCGCCTCGGTGAGGTGCGGCGGCGCGGCTGGGTCATCGTGGATCAAGAGCTAGAAATCGGTCTGCGCTCCATCGCCGTTCCCATCCGGGATCGCACCGGGCGCGCAGTAGCGGCCATCAATATTTCCACCCAGACCTCCGTGTATTCCACCCAAGATCTCACCGCGCAGATCCTCCCAGAGCTCCTCTCTACGTGCGCGGCCATTTCCCACGATCTCACTACCACCGAAATTTCCTAAGGAGAATCCATGCAAACCCAAGACGTAGTCCTGTGCTACCCCAAGCGCACCCCAGTCGGCCGCTACGGCGGCGCGCTGAAATCCGTCCCCGTCCAGGATCTAGCCAGCCTGGTGGTATCCACCATCGTGGAAGAATCCGGCATCGACCCGAACATCATCGATGACGTTATCCTCGGCCAAGCCTCCCCCAACGGGGCTGCGCCTGCCCTCGGCCGCGTCGCCGCACTCGATGCCGGCCTGCCCGTCTCCGTGACCGGCATGCAGCTCGACCGCCGCTGCGGCTCCGGCCTGCAAGCCATCGTCACCGCCGCCGCCCACGTCGCCACCGGCGCAGCCGAGGTGGTCATCGCAGGCGGCGCCGAATCCATGTCGCGCACCGAATACACCGTGGACAGTGACATTCGCTGGGGCGCGAAGGGCGGAAACATGGTCTTTCGCGATCGCCTCCAGGAGGCCCGCGAAACCGCCGGTGGTAAAAACCACCCCATCCCCAGCGGCATGATCGAAACCGCCGAGAACCTCCGCCGCGAGCGTTCCCTGTCGCGCGAGGACCAAGACGAGCTTGCGGTGCGCTCCCACCACAACGCCGCCCGCGCGCAGGAGCAGGCGCTTTTCGATGCCGAAATCGTCCCCGTCTCCGTCCCCCAGCGCAAGGGGGATCCCATCATCGTGGACAAGGATGAGCACGTGCGCGCCGATTCCAGCGTGGAGAAGCTGTCCAAGCTGCGCCCGGTGATGGGCAAGCAGGACGACGAGGCCACGGTGACCGCAGGTAACGCCTCCGGCCAGAACGACGGCGCTGCCGCCGTTCTCGTGACCACCCGTGAAAAAGCGGATGAGCTCGGCCTCGAGCCGATGGTGGTCTTGAAGGGCTGGGCGCTTGCCGGCGTGGAGCCAGAGCGCATGGGCATCGCACCGGTTGAGGCCACCCGCAAAGTCATGGACCGCCTCGATCTCACCTTCGATGACCTCGACCTCATCGAGCTCAATGAGGCCTTTGCTGCGCAAGCCCTCGCGGTACTAGATCAGTGGGGCATTTCCCCCGAAGATCCCCGCTTCAACCCCAACGGTTCCGGCATCTCACTGGGTCACCCGGTGGGCGCGACCGGTGCCCGCATCGTGGTTACCGCCGCGCACCACCTGCGCCGCACCGGCGGCAAGCGCGCGCTGGTCACGATGTGCATCGGCGGCGGCCAGGGCCTTGCCGCCATAATCGTAACCGCCTAGTCCTCGCAGTGAGGACCTAGGCGGTATCGGGGGACGGGCGACCAAGCTAGCCTTGGACGCTCACGCTGCCATCTGCATTAACGTTAACTTGCGCCGCCATGGCGCGGGCCACGTTAAGCCGCTGCCAGGAGCCGTCCTTGCCTTGCCAATCCAATGGATTGCCGGCAGGGCGTGCGGTCTGGCGTAGCACCTCGGCGCGCTGTTCCGGAGTCAGGTCCGGGTGGGAAGCGGCGAGCAGTATCGGGGCGCCCTGCGGCACAACCATCGGCGCGTCCGTCGGATTGCTTGGAGTGAAATCGTAATCCAAGAAATCCGTGTATTCGTCTACAGCATCTGCGGTGGACCGGTATTCTTTGCCATCGGCCTTATCCTGTGCGACGAGTTCTTCTACAGATTTGCCCGTACGCCACTGAATCTCTTCACGAATTTCCTGCGCAGCCTGCTGCAATGCATCGCGCATGCGGTCATCGTTCAAGCGATCCGCCGCCGCAGCTTGACCGGTCATGCGTCCGCCAATGACGTCCAATGGGTAGTGCACACCCAGTACGACGCGGTGGTTCCCTGCTTCGGCGCCGCGCAGCATCAACTGTGGGCCTACCTCCGGAAGCATAGAAGCCATCAAAGTGGTGATCCACGTTGCCTGGTTAGTGTGCCCAGAAGGGAAAGCTGGCGAGGTGGAATAGAGATCCTTCGACTCGTCTTCGTAGCGGTTAATAGCATCAGGTGCCTGCACGAATGGGCGGTCATAACGGAAATAGTACTTTTCTGCGAAGGTGGAGCTAGCCAGCCCACCAGCACGGGCGGCGTAGCCATTGCCCAGCAGGTACTGAGTCTTTGGCAGTCGATGCTCTGCCAAGGCCTCGCGGAATGCGCCGCCTAGGCTCTCGCCCATGGAGTCAGAAATGGCCTCGAGCATCCCACCGGAGCTTGCCTTGGCATCGGATTGCGCACGGGCGATCAGCTCAGGGTCATCAGCAGCCGCATTGTTAATGGCCACTACCTTATCCATGTTTTCTTCAAGGACCTCAGGCTGGTGCTTAATTTGGTCAAACCCGCGGACAACCTGCCAATAGTTGCCAAATTGGTAGGACGAAATATCGGATTCAAAGCCTGCCAGGTAGTCCACACCAAAGGGCTGAGGAACCGGCGCGCCTGGGTGCTGCACTGGAGAGGGGCCGATACTGGATCCACTGCTAGATCCCTGTACCTGCGGCACCTTGGACGAAAGCTCACCCGCCTGCGCAGCGGGTGCAAAGGAAGCAACAGTGAAGCTGGCGGCCGCTCCGAGAGCAAGTACTCGACGCGAAACACCACGATTGAAAATACGGGTCATATAACGCAACTTTCAGCTAGAAGTGATTTCCTCTGCACACTAACCAGCTAACGTTAAGGAAATATGAACTGCGCGCTAACCTTTCTCAGCGCTTTTTTAAACAAATAGTTATATGACCGCTCAAGCTAATCGATGCCTCCCTGCCTACTCCACCCAGAACCGTGTTTCCTCGGACGGTTCGGCACCAGGCGCGGATAAGCCCGCCGTGGCGAGTGCGGCAAATGCCACCGCGGCGGCCATGGCCGAATCTCGCTGCTGATGAAGAATCATTAACTCAACCTAGCGCGAATGGGCGCCGATGAAAACAGGAAGGCACTTCCAGCGGGCAGTTTCGGCGCGAAACCGTACATACGCGGTAAGCTAGAGAGGAACTTTTGCTCGCATAGGATAAAGGGGAATTAGTCAATAATGATCCAATTCGTCTTCGGCGCCGCCGCAGGGTACGTATTTGGCACCAAAGCGGGCCGCAAGCGCTACCACCAAATGAAAAGCGCCTACCAAAAGACCGTCAACTCCCCCGCCACCAAATCCGCGGTGCGCTCCGCGCGCAAGATGGTAGCCAACCGCCTGGATCCCGAGCCACGCATGCGCGAAATCCACGACCTTTCCGAAAAGCGCCGTGGCAAAGGCAAGGCTCGCGGGAACCAGGCTCCACAGGCAGACCGGATTTATGAGCCCGATGAGGATTAAAACCTTTCCCCGTTAGCCCTTCCCCGTGCAGCACCTGAACTAGCGCTCGAGTGCCTGCCCGGGGATTTTATATACCTGGCGTTCCGCGAAAGGCGCGGTCATTTAGCTCGCGGCGGGCCTGCTCCAAGGCAATGAGGTCCGCGAACAGGGAGTTATAGCCGGCCTCATCATCGGTAGGCCGCATCCGGCCCAACTGGGCTTTCAGCTGTGCAATCTGATCGCCCACGACGGTTTCCTGCAGCCGCGAGAGCACGGAATCCGCATATTTTTCCGCGCCCACGTCCGTGGGCAGGATAGCCTCGACTGCCAGCTCGGAGACGAAATTCCTTCCCGTAAGATCCTGCATTTCCCCGGCAACGGCGGCAATCCAATCCACCCCGGACATAGTGGCGCCCTTGTCTGCCCCGCCCACGGCGGAAATCGCCTGCCGGACAATGCGGTAGGCGTCGTTGGTATAGGCATCGGCAGTAATGCCATCAAAGTACGAGCCAACGACCTCCGGCATCTGCAAGGCCAACTTTAGCGCCTCCCGCTGCGGCCACAGATGGGTCTCCTTCGGGCTGGGCGGATGGATCATGGGCACATCCTGCTGCGCCGGCTGCGGCTGTGCATTATCAAAGCGGCGTATCGTCGGCTTATCCGCCTTCTTCGGTTTCTTCGCCTCCGCGCGCACTTGGCGGAGCACCTCTTCCGGATCGTTCCAGCCCACCCAGCCGGCAAGCCGGCGGGCGTACTCGCGCTGCAGGGGCTGGTCCCGGATTTGCGCGACGATGGGCACCGCCCGCCGCAAAGCCTGCAAGCGGCCTTCGGCAGTATCAATCCGGAAATCAGTAATAACTGACTGAATGACGAATTCAAACATGGGGATGCGGTCTGCCACCAGATCGCGCACCGCGGCATCGCCCTTTTCAAGGCGCAGATCGCACGGGTCCATGCCGTCTGGCGCCACAGAGACGAAGGATTGTCCGGTAAATTTCTGCTCCCCGTCAAAGGCACGCATCGCGGCCTTCTGTCCCGCTTCATCACCATCGAAGGTGTAGATGAGCTCGCCGTGGAAATAAGAATCATCCAGCATGAGCCGACGCAGCACCTGCAAGTGCTCCCCACCAAAGGCCGTACCGCACGAGGCCACGGCAGTTTTAATGCCTGCCGCGTACATGGCCATCACATCCGTATAGCCTTCCACCACCACGGCCTGGTGGCCTTCTGCGATATTGCGCTTGGCCAAATCCAGCCCAAAGAGCACTTTAGACTTGTGATAAAGCATGGTCTCGGGCGTATTCATGTACTTGCCCAACTTGTCATCATCAAAGAGCTTGCGCGCACCAAACCCAATGACGTTGCCGGAAAGATCCTTAATGGGCCACAGCAACCGGCGGTGGAAACGATCAATGGGACCACGCTTGCCCATCTTGGAAATGCCGGCTGCCTCTAGTTCTTCAAAGGAAAAGCCCATGCGCAATAGGTGCTTTGTGGCAGTATCCCAGCCTTCTGGGGCGTACCCGCACTCGAAATCATAAATAACCTCGCGGCTAAACCCGCGGTCCAGCAAAAAATTGCGCGCCGTTGCGGCCTCTGGGGTTTCCAGCTGCTTCCGGTAGAACTCGTGCACCGCTTTATTCGCAGCAATTAGCCGCTGCCTCGTCCCCGGTTTCTCATTGCGAGCACCGGTCGAGCCACCCTGATAGTTAATGTGGTAGCCAATCTTTTGCGCTACGGCTTCCACGGCCTCCGGAAAAGAGACCTGTTCCATCTCCATCAGGAAGCTGAATACATCGCCACCCTTACCGGTGGAAAAGCAGTGATAATAACCGCGCTGCGGGCGGACGTGGAAGGACGGCGTCTTTTCATCCTTGAATGGGCTCAAGCCCTTCAAAGAATCATGCCCTGCTGGTTTGAGCTGCACATATTCGCCCACGATTTCTTCTAAAGGCGCGCGTTCACGGATAGCTTGGATATCACTGTCCGGAATTCTGCCCTTTGCCATGGCTACAGACTACCCCGCCCATTTATCGAATGCTCAACCGCCAAAGCCAGGATGGTCGCATTGGATTGTCCCGCTCAATAAGTACACAGAATTACCGTGTTTTACCCACATGTGGGGCAGCCTTTCGCCGGGTATTCCCACCCCCGGGACGGGGCAATTTTGGATATCGCTCTTGACGCAGTGGACGTTTATGTTTTCGAGATATTTCCTGCAACAATAGGGAATATGTCCAAGTCCAAAGCGTCTAAGAAATCGCTTCCAGTGGCCCTTGGTGGACTCGCCATCGTCGCAGGCGCTAGTTATTTCGGCTTCGACCTCGGCGGTAACGGGGATGCATCATCGACGGATGAGACCTGCGCAATTTCTTCCCTTCCCAGCGAGGCCGAAGAAACCGCAGACGATATTCTCGCAGGCGGCCCTTATGACTACCCCGACAAAGATAATTCCCATTTTGGCAATTATGAAGGCGTCCTCCCCCAGCAGGCGCAGGACTATTACCGCGAGTACACGGTAGAAACCCCTGGCAGTAATCATCGCGGATCGAGGCGCATCGTCACCGGCGGCGGCACCGAAGCCGACCCCGATGTGTGGTACTACACCGACGACCATTACCAAACATTCTGTTCTATCCCAGACGCAGAGGATTAATAGTGCACCGCATTTTAATTACGGAACCCATCCGTACCCGTACGGATTTCTTCAATGCCTTAGGACGCACCCATGGATGTGTGGATTGTGGCCCGCGCAGCCTGGAGGATCTAGCTAACTTCCTGCGTGAGAATGAAGTATCCACCATTGTGGCTGCCAACATGGAAATGGAGTTGGATGACTTCGCGGCCATCGCCGCCGTTGTCCAAGATGAAGGAGTTAGGCTCGCGCGCTAATAGCTAGTCCGCGGATGCTGCGGCTCCGCGAATACTGGCGTCCCGCAGATGCTGGCATTCCGCGGATGCTATAGGTCCTCTGCTACAACTGAGCATCGCGCGCCCTCAGTTATCACTTTTTCGCTTCAAAAATTGCAGCGGAGGTTGCACTTTTGACGAAAGTCCGCGGCCAAGCACCTCAAAAAGGGCAACCAAGCCTGCATAGCTACTAGTCCAAGAACCCCGAAAGGTCAGCGCTCCGGCGCGCAAGCCGCTCGAGGCGGGATTCGGTCATGGAGGCGATCTGGTCGATGATGGCGCGGTCGCGGGCGGCGTCGGTATCGGCTTGTTCCCACCACAGGCGGAAGGTGGCATCGAGCGAACCGGGCGCACCGGCAACGAGGTAATCGTAGACGCGGTAGATGCGCTCGCGCTGGCGGTCTTGGCGCGCTAAGTGCGCTGGTTCATCCATCACATAAAGCACGGCGATCGTCTTTAAGAGCTTGACCTCTGCCTGCGCCAAGGGAGGAATGCGCAGTTCACCGTGCATACGGCCGAGGGTATTGGCACTGATGAGTTCGGCATTCGCCTCCGAGGTAGCACCGATGGTGGCACCTACATAGCGCCCCACCAGCTCAGAGGTCATCTTTTTCAGCTTGGCATAATCGCGCAGGGTGTAGTTGAAATTGCCAAGGGCATTAATGACATCGAGGTTGCGCAGGCTATCGGCGGCTTCCAAGAGCTCATCGGCGGTTCCGCCAAAGGCCTCGGCGCCCTTTTCTGCAAGGTGGGCTAGCTCCACCAAATCCCACAGCACGTTCAGGGAAATGCGCTGGGAGATGATGCCGTCTTCCACGTCGTGTACGGAATAGGCAATATCATCGGACCAGTCCATGACCTGGGCCTCGATGCACTTTCGGTTATCGGTGTGGCCCTCGCGCAACCACGCTAAAAGGTCCGCATCCTCATCATAGGCGCCGTATTTGCGGTTGATGGTGCCATCCGGATTGGTCTTGGTCCAGGGGTATTTGCAGGCCCCATCGAGCGCGGCGCGGGTGAGGTTGAGGCCGAAGCTGTGGGCGGTGCCATCGGCGTCCTCGACTAGGACTTTGGGCTCGAGGCGGGTCAGGATGCGCAGGGTTTGCGCATTTCCCTCGAAACCGCCTTGTGCAACCTCATTGAGCGCATTTTCGCCATTGTGGCCATAGGGCGGGTGGCCGATATCGTGGGTGAGCCCGGCCATGTCACAGAGATCCGGATCAAGACCAAGCCCTGCTCCGATACCGCGGGCAATCTGGCCTACTTCGAGCGAGTGGGTAAGCCGGGTGCGCGGGGTATCGCCATCGCGTGGGCCTACAACCTGGGTTTTATCCGCCAATCGCCGCAGCGCAGCCGAGTGCAAGACGCGGGCGCGGTCGCGGGAGAATACCCCGCGGTGTTCTTCGATATCGCTAATCGTGGATCCCTTGGGCCGTTCTTCGGCCAGCCGGGCGAAATCAGCTGCAGCATAAGAATAAGACACGCTCTAAGTTTATTCTGTGAACTGGCCTTTTGGGGCAGCAACGTGGCTGCTTAGCTCTTAGTACCTTGCGGACCTTTCACGAAATTACCGCCGATCGAAGCCAAGCCGACGACCACTACTAAGAAAAAGATGAGCCCAATAGGAACAGCAGGGAAATGTAACACCAGCTTTTGCGCAATATTGTAGTTCATGTACAGACTCAAAAGTCCGGCTGATCCTAGCGATAAAACTACTGCAAAGGCAGACGGCAGACAGTTAGCCAGTATCCTATTTCGGTGTGCTTCTGCGGCTGAAACTCCTTGCTGCCAAGCGATTGTAACGAAGCGGATGAGCCGACCTTGCTGTGCCAAAGCCAGTCCGAATATGAGAACCGCTCCCCCAACAATCACATAAGCGAACAGAGGGATAAACTCGCTAGTACCTGTACCATTCGGACCGTAAAACAATGTCGAAGGTAAGTTATCGGCCCATTGATTAGCGCCTATAACGTGTAATGCCTCGAAATCCCGCAGCTCTACGTCCTTCGAGAATACAGCTACAGAGTAAGCTGCACCTTCTTCTTCGGCCCTTTCCCACGCAGGATCCTCCCGAGAATTAAAGGTTTGATCCCATGGCCGCATCCAAGTCTGATCAAACGGCGATCTAGGTTCCCGCTCGATTACCGTTGGGTTTCTCACCAACGAACCGACCGTTCCTTCCCGATCTTCCACTAAAGCAAAGACCGCGCCTTCTTCTGGGGTGGAAGGCTGAAGTCCGTTTGGGCTCTCGACAGCAGGCACCCAGCTAAGAATACCTAAGCAGTCTTCCGAGTGGGTCCGGCAAGCATTCTCAACGTTTACCGAGTTGGAAGTGTCGCCTTCCTCCGGCGTCGCGACGTACACGTCCTTAGTGTTGTCTGCTAATGCTTCTCTAGCGGAGAAAAGTGCAGAATCATTCGCAATAAAAAGAATGATTGGAAACATGACAAAGATACAAGAAACCCGCAATACGGTAGTAGCAATAAAGGACCGTGTGTACCGGACTCCCAAAAGCAGAGGACTCCATCTTCTGAGCTTAAGAGCAAAAAATTCGACAAGATAGAGGACAACAGCGTAAATAAATACAGAAGCCGCACTCACCAAAAAGGGAACGCAATATACAAATATTAATGGCCATCTACTCGCAGGAGTCGCCTGAGGAATTAATCCAAGTCCTCCAAGTAGCACGGCAAAAGCCACTATACCCAGCGGATAGCGAAGAAGCTGTGCAGCTCGTGGGCTTCGTGGCATTGAATCCCTACTCGTCGGACCCCGACTCAAATTCTCCAAAACCTTCGTTTCCTGTTGAAAGGGAACAAAGCTCAGGACTGTGAGTATCCACCACGAAATTGGCGCAATTAGCAACGGTGAAGGAAGTCCTTTAGGAAGCTCAACGCCGAAGTCCGAATACAACAAGAGAAAGATTGGCTTCATCAACACGGGAACAAGAAAGGCGCTGATAATAGCAAAGCACGCATACGCCGTAAGTAATTCGAGAAATAATTCTCGCCGGATTCGCTTAAGCGACAGTCCAAATAGACGGAGAGCTTCATAGTGGTGGCGCCTCCCTTCCACCACATGCCTTATGCAGTATTTGAGAGCTAGGGCAAAGGGAACGGTGGAGATAATAGCTGAATACATCAGCCCCATTGACATAGATTCAGCTACTTCTTCCGCCGCTAAAGTCGAGACCAACAGGCTCACGAAGAACATAAGAACAAACGCCGTTGTGAGCAGCGGGACACTTTCCGCGAAAGTGGCTTTGCGTATCTTAGATTCGACCGCGCGAAAGTTCACTAGTTACCCCCGATTTCCAAGACCTCATCAGCAAACTTCTCTAATCGATCGTCGTGGGAGACGACCAATGCGATTGTCCGCTTTTCCTTTACATAGTTATGCAGATAGCGCAATACCGAGTACGCATTTTTCTCATCTAACGCGCTCGTTGGCTCATCGGCGAGAATTAGTCGAGGCCCTTTGGACATCGCCGTTGCTATAGCTGCACGTTGACGTTGCCCGCCCGAGAGCTCGTGTGGAAGTGAGTCAGCATATTCACTCATGCTAAATTGAGCCAACAGCGAACGATTGTCTTCCAACGTTGTAGAAGCCCCACTAAGCTCTCGAGCGAAGGATAGGTTTTCGTCGACAGTCAGACAGGGGACTATGCCGGAATCTTGAAAGACAATTCCCATTGACTTCGCTCGAAGCCTATCCCTGCTCTTTTCAGAGGAGCTCCACAAATCGTTTCCGAAGATGTTAACTGTTCCCGATGTGGGTTTTTGGAGACCACAAACCACGCGGAGCAGCGTAGTTTTACCAGACCCAGAGGCTCCACGGATCCAGGTAAGGGTACCGGGCTCATGCTTGGAATTGATGGAAAATAACGGTCCACTCTTCCTGCTTGGCTGTACCGCTAGGCCCTCTAGTTGCAGCATGTTCTCCACGTGAATCTCCGAAGCATTTCAAAATGTGTGAGGATAGTTTTTCATGATGCCCCAGTAACCACATTAATAAACAAGATACCCTATTTGAAAAGTATCATCAGGTTATAAAATAACATATGAAAATCATTTTTAGGTTTAAGGAGTCCTCTCTTCCTTTTGCATCGTTTCGTGCCGCAGCTTCTGATTCGGCCGCAGCATCAGCTCAATGCGGTACAGGCGCCTTTTCCAGGCACGCGCGCATCGGGGAGAGACAATGCTGGAAATACCTATATAAAACAGCCCGCCGCATTCGTGCGCGAGGTAGCGCCACCAAGGCTTAGAAAACCGCCGGGCGGGATAATAGGGCGTGCCGGACACTTGGGCGTTGAGCCCTTCCTGCTTAGCGACGACCCACGTGCGCAACCTATGCAAGGGATCGGTGACGATGATGGCATCGGCAAGGCCGTGGGCATCGATAACCGCAGCTAAGGACCCGCGCGTATCGAGGCCTTCTTCCACGGCGGATACCTGCAGCTCAGGGAAATGCTCGCGAAGGTAATCGCGGGCAACCCCGGCCTCCGTAAACCGATCCCCGGGTAGCTGGCCGCCCACGGTAATCCCCGGCATGGCGCAGGCGCCCAGCCAGGATGCGGGAGGGGCGGCCATCGTATTGCGCGGTGCCTAAAACAACGACGTATTTCACAATGCTTCCCACCCTACTGCCTGCGAAAGAGGTTCTCCGGATTGAGCGTTCGGGCAGGTATGGTTGTGGGCATGAATCTTAGTGCACGAATCGGCCGCGCTACCATCGCGGCATTTTTGCTCGGCTGCACCTCCATTGGCGCAGGCCAGGCCCTAGCCGCGGAGACCACTACCATTGCCCAAGCCCCGGATACGGCGGCGGTGACGGATAGGGTAAATGATGAGGCAGGGGTCTTAAGCACCGAGGAAATTAAGGAGATCAATGAGAAGATCACCCAGCTGCAAAAAGACCAGTCGCTCATCATCTTTGTTGTCTTCGCAAACGATCTTGGCACTGATCCAGAAAGCTATGCGCGCAGCATCGTCAACGAAAAGGGCCCGAATTCCGCGGCCTATGTCGTTGGTGTGAACGAGCGCCAGGTGAGCGTGCAGACGGGCGATCAATGGCCCGAGGGCCGCCTGGATCAGATGTATGATGCCGCCTACAGCAAGCTATCCGCCGAGGAATACGGCGCTTCTGCGATCTCGCTTGCCGATGCCGCCCTCGGCTCCTCCAGCTCCTCCGATTCTTCCGGCATAGCCTGGCTGGGCGGTGGCGCCGCTGCCATCGTCGCTGCAGGCGGTGGCGTCTGGTACTACTCGCGCCGCAATACAAAGAAGAATCAGGCAAAGACCTTAGAGTCCGCCCGCGAGATTGCGCCAGAAGATACCGATCAATTAAATCGGCTGCCGCTGGATACCTTGGATAAATTGGCCCAAGAAGAATTGGTCTCCACGGATGAATCCATCCGCCGCGGCAAGGAAGAGCTCAATATCGCCCTGTCTGAGTTCGGGCCGGAGCGCACCCGCCCGTTTACCAAGGCGATGAATCATTCCACCTCTACCCTGCAAAAGGCCTTCAAGATTCGCCAGCGCCTCGATGATGCGGTGCCAGAATCCCAAGCAGAGCGCCGGCAGATGCTGGTAGAAATCGTCTCCACCTGCGGCCAGGCCGATGATGCCCTAGATAGCCAGGCAGAAGAGTTCGCCCAGATGCGCGACCTACTGCTGCAAAGTGACACCAAGTTGGACGAGCTCACCCAGCGCACCGTCGGTCTGCGCACTCGCCTGCCTGGCGCCGAAGGTACCCTCACAAAGCTTCAAAAGGACTACCCCACAGAGGTCTTATCCTCCATTGCAGATAACCCTGAATTGGCGAGCGCCTCCCTCGATGAGGCGGAAAAGCTCCTGGACCAAGCCCGCGAGGTGCAAGGCCAGCCGGCCGGGAAACAAGGTTCGCTCGTGGGGCTTATCCGCGATATCGAGCACGCCACGGAGGCCACCGATAGGCTCCTGACCGGAGTGGAGCACGCCGAGGAGAATATTTCCTCCGCCCGCCGTAATCTGGGTGCGCTTATCACCGAGGTCGAGGGCGAAATCGAGGAAGCCCGCGAGCTAGAGCGCCAAGGCAAATCCCAGGGAACCCAGGCGGATTGGCAAGCCCTCGAAGAACTGCTGCAGCGCGCCTCTGCTGCGGTCACTGACGCCAAGCAGCAGGGCGATACGGATCCCTTGGGCCAGCACACCGCCCTTACGAGCATCGATACCGAACTGGATGAGGGCCTCGACCGCGTGCGGGAAAAGACTTCTACCCACGCGCGCCAGATCGAGCTTTTCCACCAGCAAATGTCGGTGGCAGAATCCAATATTCAGGCCGCCGAGGATCTCATTTCCTCGCGCGGGCGCATTGTTGGTTCCGGCGCCCGCACCGCGCTTGCCGATGCCAAGCGTCTCCACGCCCAAGCCCTGCACACCCAGCGCAGCGATATCCGCGGCGCGTTGCAATCCTCCCGCGAAGCCGTTGCCGCAGCGCAAACCGCCTTGCAACGGGCCAAGGATGATTCCGACGAGTATCGCCGCCAGCAACAACGCCAGCAGACGAGTTCCGCTGCCGGAAATATCATCACCGGAATGGTCTTAGGCCAAATCCTTGGCGGCGGTGGCCGCGGCTTCGGCGGCGGTTTCAGCGGAGGCGGCGGTAGCTTCGGTGGCGGCGGAGGAGGATTCTCCGGCGGCGGTGGCGGAGGCGGTTTCCGCGGCGGCTCGTTCTAGAGCGGCTCCTTCCAGAGCGGCTCCTTCTAGACCGCCGGCTTAGAAGACCGGCTTGGTCGGTACTTAGCCGCGCACGATGCGTGGTGTGGCATCGACAAGCAGGCAGCCATAACTCAGCACCACCGCATCCACGTCCGGCAAGCCGTGCCCGCTGGAATTGGAGGCCGATACTTCCAGGCCACTGCCCCGCGGGGTAAGACGGGCAACTTCGGTGCCCTCCGAATTACCTTGTTGTCCGTCAAGGGCCAGTATGCGGCGCTGCTTGCCAAAGATGGCGGACCGCTCCAAAAGGTAGTGGGCATCTCCGCAGGTAGCGCGCAAACGCGTGACGGTCAAACCCGCCTGCGAGACTTCACACTGCTTCGCGGCCTCGGAGCCCGCGCTGCGGTTGGCACGCGGACTAGCCCGCAGGAAAAAGCGCGGGGAGGCGGTTGCCCCGTCTAGCGAGGTCTCCACGTCAAACAGCGTATCTGGTTGTGTGGGATCCCCAGAGAGCGCGCCGGCAATGGTCAGTACCCCATCTCGCACCCAGGCGATATCGGTTCCGCGTACGTCGCGCAGAATAGTACCATTCCACTGCCACGGCATCGTTCCCGCCATTAGAAAATGAACACCGCCAGCAGGGCAACGATGGAGGCCAATACCAGCGTGATGATCCATACCCACGCGGAGTTTTTGGTGTTCTTTTCCAAAATTGCGCGGGTAAACCAGCTCAGACCGGCGATCTCGGCGGTGCTTAGACCCTCCGCATCGTCTTCGAATTCCAAGATGGCCTTGCGCACACCAGAATTCTTGGCGGAAAACTGCGCCACTTTATTGTCATCGACATCATCGATGATCCAATCGCCGCTATTTTCATTGACGTAATGAAAGGTGCGGCCGTTGAGCGATGCCTCCAAGCGCTTATCGCGGCCGAGGCGTCCGGCGAGGCGGTAGACGGAGCCATCGTCAAGCGTGGCCGAAGCGCCCAGATCGCTGACCTCGACGCGCCAAAAGTTGCCGTCTACCTCGGCGGAATGCTCCGCGAACACGCCTAGGCGCTCCGGCCCCTCCTCAACGAGGAGGACGGGCTTGTCGCGCTCGGAGCGATCCCAGCTGGTGTAGTGCATCTGCTTAGCATCCAATCAGGCGCGCGGCGAGGTAGGACTCAAGATCCTCAATCTTTACGCGCTCTTGCTCCATGGTGTCGCGCTCGCGCACGGTCACTGCGTTATCCTCGAGGGAATCGAAGTCGAAGGTGACGCAGAAGGGCGTACCGACCTCGTCTTGGCGGCGGTAGCGGCGGCCGATGGCGCCGGAGACGTCAAAGTCCACGTTCCAGTAGGCGCGCAGTTTATC
This sequence comes from Corynebacterium sp. KPL2850, assembly GCF_040225855.1. Classification (NCBI taxonomy): domain Bacteria; kingdom Bacillati; phylum Actinomycetota; class Actinomycetes; order Mycobacteriales; family Corynebacteriaceae; genus Corynebacterium; species Corynebacterium sp. KPL2850. Next base: position 92,339 of record NZ_JBEHFV010000003.1, on the reverse strand, counting down.
CGCAAGCTCGCGGGCCGGGGTGGAAAGCTCCTCCTTCTTGGACAACGGCAGGACGGCGACCTTGATGGGCGCCAAGCGGCGGTCCAAGCGCAGAACCACGCGCTTGTCGGTGCCGCCCTTAGCGTTCGGGACCTCTTCCTCGTCGTAGGCATCTACCAGGAACGCCATCATGGAACGGCCCAGGCCGGCGGCCGGCTCGATGACGTACGGAATCCAGCGCTCGTCATTGGCCTGGTCATAGTAGGACAGGTCCTCGCCAGAGCCCTTGTCGTGGACGGAGAGGTCATAGTCGGTGCGGTTGGCCACACCTTCCAGCTCGCCCCACTTGGAGCCCTTGAAGCCGAAGGCGTACTCCACGTCCACGGTGCGCTTGGAGTAGTGCGAGAGCTTTTCCTTGGGGTGCTCGTACAGGCGCAGGTTTTCTTCCTTGATGCCCAGGTCGGTGTACCACTTGTAGCGGTCATCGATCCAGTACTGGTGCCACTCTTCGTCCTCGCCTGGCTTGACGAAGAACTCCATCTCCATCTGCTCGAACTCGCGGGTACGGAAGATGAAGTTACCCGGGGTGATCTCGTTGCGGAAGGACTTACCAATATTGGCAATGCCAAATGGCGGCTTCATGCGCGAGGAGGTCATCACGTTCTTGAAGTTGATGAAGATACCCTGTGCGGTCTCGGGACGCAGGTAGTGCAGGCCCTGCTCGTCATCGACTGGCCCCAGGAAGGTCTTCAGCAGGCCAGAAAAGGCCTTCGGCTCGGTCCAGTCACCTGGCTGGCCGGTTTCCGGGTCATTGATATCCGCCAGGCCATTTTCCGGCTCGTGGCCGTGCTTTTCCTCGTAGGCCTCAATCAGGTGGTCGGCGCGGTAGCGCTTACCGGTGTGGCGGGATTCCACCAGCGGATCAGTAAAGACCTCCACGTGGCCGGAGGAGACCCACACCTGGCGCGGCTGGATGACGGAGGTATCCACACCCACGACATCGGGGCGGGATTGGACCATGTGGCGCCACCACTGGCGCTTGATGTTTTCCTTCAACTCCACACCAAGAGGACCATAGTCCCATGCGGAGCGGGAACCGCCGTAAATCTCACCCGCCTGGTAGACCAAGCCGCGGCGTTTACACAGATTAACAACGGTATCGATAAGGGATGCCATGGTTGTAAAGGACTCCTCTGGTAGGGGACAGTCGTGACAATCTCATTCAGTTTAACCCTTATCCCCCATCAGTAGTGGGATCAGGGGGTGCAAATTTAATTCGGTTAATGTACAGGTAATGACCAACTTGAGGTAATATAGTAGTGGTCGACAGATAATAGATACCGTATTGAAGGTGCCCACTCCCTATGACGACCGTTCAATTAGCATTTAATAACTCTGCGGCCGCAAGCGTTATCGCGGCCCTCGATTCCCCGCTGCGCATTTCCATTATTACCCGCCTAGCGGAGCGCGACCATTACGTGCACGAGCTGGTAAAAGCCACCGGCAAGTCCCAGCCGCTGATTAGCCAGCACCTGCGGGTGCTTAAGCAGGCAGGGATTGTCAGCTCCGAGCGCAATGGGCGCGAGGTGACCTACTCTCTGGTAGCACCGGAGATGTTAACCCTTTTGGAAGACGCCGCGAAAATCGCCTCTTAATAACCGGTCTGCATATAAAGACGATTTATTATAGCGCTTGTTGAAAAAGAGTTGATAATATGGATGGCATGTCCATTCATGAGAGTATCCCCAAGCTCGGCTCGCGCAATACTAAACAGCGCACCGCGGTGGTCGAGGTCCTGCGGGACATCGACAAATTCGCCTCCGCCAAGGAAATTTATCACCAGCTCCAAGAGCGACAAGAAAAAGTCGGCCTCACTACCGTCTACCGCACCCTACAGTCTCTTTCCGATATTGATGCCGTAGACGCGCTACACATGCCCAACGGCGAAACCCTGTACCGCCATTGCGAAACCGATGCGCACCACCACCACCTGGTATGCACCAAATGCGGCCGCACCGAAGAAATCGATGGCGGCCCCATTGAAAAGTGGGCGTCGGCCGTAGCCGCCGAATACAACTTCGAACTTACCGGCCACGACGCGGAGATCTTCGGCGTGTGCTCGCAGTGCGCCGCCGCACAATAATCACGCGCGCTGTTTTAACCTCCCTATTTCCCTACTTCACAGCACCGAAGCGGCGATCCCGGCGGGCATATTCCTCAATGGCGGCGAAGAGATCCTCCGGGGTGAAATCAGGAAATAGCTTGTCCTGGTAAATCATCTCGGCATAGGCGGACTGCCACAATAGGAAGTTCGAGGTGCGCTTCTCTCCGGAAGGCCGCAAGAATAGGTCCACGTCCGGCATGCCGGGATCATAGAGATGCTCTGCGATGGTGCTTTCTTTAATATCGCGCGGCCGGATTTCACCAGCGGCGACCTTTTCCGCAAGCTGGCGCACGCCATCGACCATTTCCGCCCGGCCGCCGTAATTGACGCACATGGCCAGCGTCATTTTTGTATTATCCTTGGTCAATTCTTCGGCGGTCTCGAGCTCTTTAATCACCGAGCGCCACAGGCGCGGTCGACGCCCTACCCACACCACGCGCACGCCGCGCTCATTGAGCCACTCGCGCTGCCGCCGCAGCACATCGCGATTAAAGCCCATCAAAAAGCGCACCTCTTCCGGGCTGCGCCGCCAGTTTTCAGTGGAAAACGCATATGCCGAAAGATACGGTACACCGGCGGCGAGGCAGGCATCGACGACATCGAGAAGCACCGCCTCTCCCCTACGGTGGCCTTCCGTGCGTTTCATGCCCTTTTCTTGGGCCCAGCGGCCATTGCCGTCCATCACCAACGCAATATGGCGTGGCAGCAGCTCATCCGGAATATTCGGCGGGGTCAGGCGACGAGAAGGATCTGGGGTAATCACGGGCTACAGTTTACTGTTCCATCACCTGTAATGCGGACACATTTCGCTCCATGTGCCACTGCAGGTGCGCCCGCGCTAGCCGATGCCCCTCCTGCCGCTGCGCATTAGTCGGATCCGTCGGGTAGCCATGTGCCAAAAGCCACAAGTGGTGCAGGGTTTCCGGATCCACCTCCGCAGCTCCTGGCGGCCGGCATTCGTGGCAGGCGGCGCCGCCGACGGCCGGGTGAAAGGCATGGTGCGGGCCGGGGCGCTGGCACTGGGCGCAATCAAAAAGGCTCGGTGCCCAGCCGGCATGCGCCATGGCCTGCAATAAGAACGCATCAAGCGTTTGCGTCGGCTCCTCGGTTTGCAGCTGCTCGAGCGTCGCCACCACCGCGTTGTAGAGGTACGGGTCGCCGTCTCCATCCGCGTAGATGAGCCGCTCGGCCGATTCCAAGACCGCACAGGCGGCCGTATAGCGCTCGTAGTCTTCGATGAGGCGCGCACCAAAATAATTCACCGTATCCGCCTGGGAAATCGTGGCCAGGTTCTTTCCTATATACAGCTGGACGTCCAGATTGACGAAGAGCTGCAGCCGCGATCCAAAGCGGGATTTTGCTCGGCGCACGCCCTTGGCCACCGCACGCACCAACCCATGGTTTTGGGTGAGCAGTACGATGACGCGGTCGGCTTCCCCAAAATCATAGGAGCGAATGACCACGGCGCGGTCGCGATAATTTTCGCGCATGGCCTTTTAGAACCCGAGCCTGCCCAGCGACTTGGCATCAGATTGCCAGTTCTTCAGCACCTTGATGCGCAGATCCAGGTACACGTTCTGGCCCAGTAGCTCCATGATTTCCTTGCGGGCATTGCCCACGATGCGGCGGAAACGCAGGCCATCTTTACCCTCGATGATCCGCTTTTGCCCTTGACGCTCCAAGTACATGATGGCGTGAATATCCAGCACTCCCTCACGCGTGCGCGAAGGCAGCATTTCATCAATCTGCACCGCAACCGAGTGTGGTAGCTCTGCCTTCAGGCCAGAGAGCGCAGCCTCACGGATGAGTTCTTCGATGCGCTTTTCTTGCCCCTCATCCGTGATGTGATCATCCGGGTAGAACTTCGGGCCCTCCGGCAAGTGCTCCACGATGACCTGCACCAAGTCATCCAGTTGCACGCCCTTTTTACTAGAAACCGGAATCACCACGGCCTCCGGATCTTCTTGCGCCAAGAGCTCGTGCAAGGCCAAAAGCTGCGCGCCCACCTGGTCCTTAGAGGCTTTATCCAGCTTGGTCACGATGCCGATGATGGGGGTCTTCGGCGCAATCGAGCGCACATTATCCAGGATCCACCGGTCACCCGGACCGATCTTCTCATCAGCAGGAATGGTCAAGCCGATGACATCCACATCCGCATACGTTTCTTTAACCACTTCATTAAGCCGCTCGCCCAACAAGGTGCGGGGGCGGTGCAGACCCGGTGTATCCACCACGACGACCTGTGCGTCCTCGCGGTGAACCAGACCGCGGATGGTGTGGCGGGTCGTTTCCGGCTGGTCCGCGGTAATGGCGATCTTTTGGCCCACCAGCGCGTTGGTCAGCGTGGATTTACCCGTATTCGGGCGGCCCACAAAGGATACGAATCCAGAGCGGAATCCTTCTGGGGTATCCGTGTACTGCGAATAATCTAACGGAGCTGCCTTCTCCCCGGCGGCTTCCGGAGCAGCATCATCGGGGTCATCTGGCAGGCCCTCGAATGCCGCATCAAACTGTGTATCAATGTCAGAACTCATTACCTGCAATGATAACCCACCGCACCAAAATCTCCGATTGTTTCACGCACTAACAAATCTGCAGGCTAAGCTAAGACCGTTCTCTCCTCCTCGGTGTATTTCTCACCGCTTCCTGAAAGACACTCCGCCATGCCAACCAAGTCTCCCCTACTGCTCCTAGGTGCCATCCTCACCATTTCCATTAGTGCTTGTTCATCCCCTGATGCTGGCCCCTCGCCTTCCGAAGAGGAATCCACCAGTACTTCAATCAGTCCATCTTCCAGCTCACCTAGTGCGACCTCATCGAGCAGCATTGCACAATCAACCACGCAAGAGCCCACTACCGAAATCCCAACAGAACCAGAAACCCAAGTAGCAGCTGAGGAGCCAGGTGCACAACCGCAGGCGGCAGCCGCTGAGCCAGAGCTGCTGTATTGCGAAATAGGCCTTGGAGCATTCGGGAAGTTTTCTGATGACTCTTCCCACCAAACCGAACTGTGCAATACCCCTGCACTCCAGCGTTCCATGCGCGCGGAACGAGTATGCGGTGGCCTTAATGGACACTTGCTTTATCCAGACGAATGGCCAGAGCTTTGCAACGGTGGCGCTCCATATTCGGGAACGCCGCAGGGCGGAGCGTCACCAGAATCCTATGACGACGATTCTCTTGCGGAAACGCCCTCGCAGGCACAAGGCCTCTAGAGCTGCGTCTTCAGGCTGTGCCCCGTCGGCTTTTCGCAGATGCTATAGGTCCACTGCTATAACTGAGCATTTTCGCACCTGAAATGTAGCAAATCGCGCTCAGATATACCCGAGGACGTTGACCTTTTGCATTTTCGATCGGCCCAACACCAGCCCGAAGGCCCCGTACCCTCAAAATGTACGAGGGTGCGGGGCCTTCAGTAGCTAATAGCCGTGTACCTATTTCTTGAATTCGTCCGGAAGCGGGCCAAGCTGCGGTCCGTCCGGATAGTACTTCCAGCCGTCCTTAATACGGACATCGTCGGACCACGGTAGTTTGTACTCGCCCTTGGCGAGGTCTTCTACCCAGGTGAGGTAGTTTTCGGTCTTTCCGCCTGGGGAACCAACGTAGCCGCGGTTGCCCAAGTTGAAGATGTTGTTTTCTAGGCCCCAGTTGATGCGCGCCTTATCGGCCAGCGCTGGGAAGACCTCTGCAGTGACGATTTCGCCCGGGTTGCGGTGCCCCTCAGAAATCATGTGGCCGTCGTAGTTGCAGACATTGCCTTCACCGAAGTAGTAGAAGACCTGGTCATAGCCCGCCAAGTTCACCGATGCCGTGTACATCAGGTTCTGGAAGGCGTTGGTCTTGTTGGTCATGATCCACTGGTCTTGGGTCTGGGTAGAATAACCCGAGATGCGGATGTAGACATTGGCACCCTTATACGCTGCTTCGCGGGCGAGCTCTGGGAACATGCCATCGTGGCAGATATTGACCGCGAGCTTGGAGCCCTTGGGGCCATCGCATACCGGCATACCCAAGTCACCCGGGTACCACGGCTCGATGGGGGTCCATGGCTGCAGCTTGCGATAGTGCAACGCAATCTCGCCGTCGGAGTTGATGATGATCGCAGTATTGAACGGCGGCTTTCCTTCCTCATGGTTGGGTTCCATGATGGAGAAGACGCCCCAGACGTCGTTGTCCTTACAAGCCTGCTTGTACTGGTCCACCTTGGGGTCATCGAGCCCGATGAGGAATTCATCGTAGGACCAAATCTTGGTGTTCAATCCCGAAGAGGAGTATTCCGGAAAGACGATGAGATCCAGGTCTGGGTAGCCGGCCTTGGTCGAGGCAACCATGCGGCAGATTTCATCGACGTTTGCTTGAACGTCTTCTGGGGTATTGACTACAGGAACTGGGTACTGGATGAGGGCCATTAACAGGCCGTCTGGGGATGCGCTGATGCTTCCGGTGCTGGACAAGACGGGACTCCAATCGCGTCGTTGATTAAGTTACACCTATCACTTTATAGGTATTCGCCAAGTTATGCACCAAAATTGCGGTTTACTTGTCTCGAATTACAGACCGCATCCCCCTTCAGGGCAGCTTTATAGCTCCTCCGCCTGGAACTGCATACTCGGGTGGGCGAAGGCGTCCTGGGCCTGGATGAGCTGCAGCTCAGTGGATTCTGCTTCATACGTCGTGCGCAGAAGCTCGTAAACGGAAGATGCGGTGCGGCGCAGCGACTCTTTCACGTCATGCGTTTCAACGTAGTGGCCAGTAAACAGCGCCGCGGTCACGTCACCAGAACCGTTGCGCTTAACCGGCAACAGCGGGGTCGAGAGCAAGAAAGCGCGCTCACCATCGACGGCGAGCATCTCAATCTGATCCGCTGGGGTTTCCGGGCGTTTTACGGAGGTAACCAATACCGTCTTCGGCCCCATTTCCTGCGCTTTCTTCACCGCAGCCAGGGTCTGGTCCAAGGTGCTGACCTCGGTATCGGTCAGATAGCCCAGCTCGAATTGGTTTGGCGTGATGATATCGGCAACGGGCACCACGCGGTCGCGCAGCAGCGGCGGAATGTCATCAGAAACGAAACAGCCCGACTTCGCATTACCCATCACGGGGTCGCAAGCGTACAGCGCCTCGGGGTTGACGGCCTTGATGCGGCGGACGGTGTCCACGATGGCATCGGCAATGTCGGAGCCACCCTGGTAACCGGAAAGGATGGCGTCGATGCCTTCAAAAGCACCGCGCTTTTCGATGCCATCGATGATCGACGTGACATCACTGGCCGGAATCATCGGTCCGCCCCAGTCACCGTATCCGGTGTGGTTGGAGAAGTTCACCGTGTGCACGGGCCACACCTCGTGGCCGGCGCGCTGGAGAGGAAAGACGGCCGCGGAATTTCCCACGTGGCCGTAGGTGACATGAGACTGGATGGAAAGGATAGTCATAGCTATCCATTGTGCTACTGACTGTGCACAGAGACAAAGGAAGGGGCGAAATTATTCTTGGGGTTCCTCGTCGCGTGGTTCCCCGATGGCAGGAATTCCGCCACCAGGCACCTGCTCATCAAGGCGTGCTCGCTCGGCAGCATCGGGAAAGGCCTTCGGGCCCGAGGGCTTTGGTTGGTAGCTCTTCCCGCGTGCGGCGAGGTCGTCGTACCAATCCGCCAGCAGTTCATTCTGCCGGGCAAACATTTCCTTTTCCTCCGCCGCGGTGGCGTGATCGTAGCCCAACAAGTGCAGGCAACCGTGCACCGTCAATAGCGCGAGCTCGTGGCCGAGCGAATGCCCGGCGGCATCGGCCTGGCGCAGGGCGAACTCGGGGCATAAGACGATATCGCCAAGCATGGCAGGCCCCGGATCGGCGGCATCGGGGCGCCCGCCACCAGAAGTGGCGCCGGGGGTAAGTTCATCCATGGGAAAGCTCATCACATCGGTAGGGCCTTCCAAGTCCATCCAGCGGATGTGCAGATCCTCGATGGATTTCAGGTCCACGCAGGTAATGGTGCATTCCGCATCGGGATTGATGTCCATTGCGCCGAAGGAATAGGAGGCGACATCGATCAGCATCTCCTCGTTGACACCATCAAACCCCGACTCATTGAGAAACTCGATACTCACTTATTCCCCCTCATATTCCGCAGCGTTTTTATTATCAAAGGAATCATAGGCATCCACGATGCGGCCCACCAGCTGGTGGCGCACCACGTCTTGGGCGCTGAGATCCGCAAAGTGGATATCGTCCACGTTATTGAGAATCCGCCGCACAATACGCAGGCCGGACACCTGGCCGCGCGGAAGATCCACCTGGGAGATATCGCCGGTGACCACGATGGTGGAACCAAAGCCCAGGCGGGTCAAAAACATCTTCATCTGCGCCGGCGTGGTGTTTTGCGCCTCATCAAGGATGACGAAAGCATCATTGAGCGTGCGACCGCGCATATACGCCAGCGGGGCGACCTCGATAATGCCGGCATCCATCAGCTTGGGGATCATCTCTGGATCGAGCATGTCCCGCAGCGCGTCATAAAGCGGGCGCAGATACGGGTCAATCTTGTCATTGAGCGTACCCGGCAAAAAGCCCAGGTTTTCGCCCGCCTCGACCGCGGGACGGGTAAGGATGATGCGCGAGACCTGCTTATTTTGCAGGGCCTGCACGGCCTTCGCCACCGCCAGATAGGTCTTGCCTGAACCGGCCGGGCCAATGCCAAAGACCACCGTATTATTGTCGATGGCCTGCACGTATTCAGACTGCCCCACGGTCTTGGGGCGGATCGACTTGCCGCGGCGCTTGACGATGTCCGCCGCCATCGCCGCTGCCACCGACTGCGGCGCCTCTACGGCGACCATGTCCATGGTGTGCTTGACCGTATCGGTGGATACGGCATGGCCGCGCCTAGCGATGGCTTCGAGCTCGTCGAGGATCTTCGCCGCGCGGGCTACCTCGTAATCGGGGCCGGTGACGGTGACAATATTGCCGCGGGCAAAAAGGTCCGCATCGAGGCGGTCATTGAGCACGCGGAGGTTATCGTCCGCGCTGCCCAATACGCTGCTGACATACGCGGAATCGATCTCACATTTCTTGGTGATGATAGGCACGTCTAATAGGCTACCAGCGCTCAGTCCGCATGCCGATAGCCGCCAAGGCCACCATCGCCGCGCTGGCGGTGCGCAAAACCTCCGGGCCCAATTTGATGGGAACGGCCCCGGCCTCGCGCAGCGTTGCCAGCTCTTCTTCCCCGATTCCGCCTTCGGGGCCAACCAAGAGGAAGACCTCGCCGTGCAAGCCCACCTCCCGGATGGATTCGGTGGCTTCCTCGTGCAAGACCAGCACGCTCGCTGATTCTGCGCGCTCTGCCAGCTCCGCAACCAACTGGCGGGTAGTCAGCGGGCCGCGAACCTGCGGGATGCGGTCTCGCCGGGATTGCTTTGCGGCCGCTTCGGCCGCGGCCTGCCATTTGGTTATGGCCTTCGGCGCCTTCTTCCCGTCCCACTTAGCCACGCAGCGATCCGCCTGCCAGGCGATGATCTCATCCGCCCCAGCTTGGGTAGCTAGGTCAACGGCTAGCTCGGCGCGCTCGGATTTGGGGATCGCCTGCACCACGGTTACCCGCGGATTCGGCTCCGGAATCTGGGTAACGGACTCGACGATGCCGCTCAAGTGGTCCTTGCCCGAGGTCTCGGTGACGGTGAGGGTAAGGCGGATTCCGGTGCCATCGATAAGCGCCAGCTTCTCCCCCTGCTGCATCCGCTTGACCGTCACGGCGTGGCGCGCCTCGGACCCAGACAGCGTGATGCTGTCTCCGGCCTCGGCGGCGGAGAGATCCGGGTGGATGAAGACGGGCAGTGACATTAGCGGCGGAACTTATCGCGCAGGCGGGTAAAGAAGGAGTCTTCCTGCCCGTCGCTGGCGGTGCGCACGCGGGCGCCCTCATCGCGGGTATTGCGGATCTTTTCCAGCGCCTCGCGGCTCTTGCGGTCCAGATCCTTGGGGACGACCACATCCACATGGGCAAAGAGGCTGCCGTAACCATCGGTGCGCAGGCGTGGCATGCCCGCGCCTTCGACCTTGATGGACTCGCCCGGCTGGGTGCCCGGCTCGATATCGATGGTGAGCTCTTCGCCGTTGAGCTGGTCGATGGTGAAGTTGGTGCCCAGGGCAGCATCGATCATCGGCACGTGCACGGTGACGTTCAGGTCATCCGCATTGCGCTGGAAAACCTCGTGTTCTTGGGTGTGTACCTCCACGTAAAGGTCACCTGCGGGCCCGCCGCCGTGGCCAACCTCGCCCTGGGAGGCCATGCGGATGCGCATGCCATCGTTGATGCCGGCCGGGATGGACACCGTAAGGTCGCGACGCTTTTTCACGCGGCCATCGCCGGCGCACTGGTTGCAGGGATCCTCAATGATTTCGCCAAACCCCTGGCACTTCGGGCACGGGCGGCTGGTCATCACGTTGCCCAAGAAGCTGCGCTGCATCTCCTGGATTTCACCCATACCGTTGCAGTTATCGCAGGTAACGGGCTTGGACTTAGAGTTCGATCCGGTGCCGCCGCAGGAATCACACAGCACCGCGGTATCGACGGTGACCTTCTTCTTCAGGCCGGTATAGGCCTCTTCAAGGGTAATGCGGGTGCGCAGGAGGGCGTCGTTACCGGGCTGCACGCGCGACTTAGGCCCGCGGGATCCGCCGCCGGCGCCACCGCCGAAGAACTCGGCGAAGATATCGCCCAAGCCACCGCCGCCGAAGCCGCTAAATCCGCCGGCGCCAGCGCCACCACCGCCGCCTTGCTCCATGGGATCGCCGCCCATATCGACGATCTGGCGCTTTTGCGGATCCAGCAAAACTTCTTGGGCTACCGAGGCCTCGCGAAATTTCTCCGCCGCTGCCTCATCATCCGGGTTCACATCCGGGTGATACTTGCGGGCCAGCTTGCGGTACGCCTTCTTAATTTCCTGGTCCGTTGCGTCCTTATCAACACCGAGGATGCCGTAATAGTCACGAGCCACTGTTAGAGATATTCCTTCTCGATCGTCTTGTTGGTATTACCTTGAAAAAATTTATGTAGCGACCGGCTAGTCTACTCGCACTACTCGCCGGCCAAAATTTCACTCACGTATTGTGCAACAGCAGAGACCTTAGAGATTGTTCCCGAATAGTCCATAAACGTCGGCCCCACCACACCAAGGCCGCCAAGCGTCGCCGCCTGTCCCCCGGTTCCAAAACCATACCCTGCGGCAACGACGGAGGCATCGCGCAGTTGATCCTCTTCGTTTTCGTCTCCAATCACCACGGAAACATTGCCCAGATCCGGCACCCGCGCCAGAAGTTTCAATACGACGACTTGTTCTTCTAAGGCCTCGATAATTTTGGGCAGGCCTTCTGGGAATTCGCGGGCGACGCGGGTGAGGTTGGAGGTGCCCGCCATAATCAGGCGATCGGAAGGTTGTTCCACCAAGGTTTCAATGAGCGTGGTCGCCACCTTGAGCACGTGGTGGCGGATATCCAGCGGGGCGTCATCGACGAGGTGGGCGAGCTCCACGGAGGCATCAGTAAGCGTCTTGCCCACCAACGCATTATTGACGATGTCCCGAAGGCGATACGTCTGATCCTGGTCAATGACCTCATCTAGTTCCACGTTGCGTTGATCCACGCGGCCGTTATCCGTAATCAGCACCAGCAGCACCCGCACCGGAGATAGCGTGACGACCTCGCAGTGCTTGACGCGCGAGACCTTCAAATTGGGCAGCTGCACCACGGCCGCCTGCTCGGTGACCTGGGCCAAAAGCTGCACGGAGCGGCGCAGCACATCTTCGAGGTCTACCCCGCCTTCCAGGAAATTCAGCATCGCCTTGCGCTCCGGGGTAGAAAGCGGCTTAACCTCGTGCAGAGAATCAACGAACTGCCGGTAGCCCTGCTGCGTGGGAACGCGCCCAGAACTGGCATGCTGCTGCGAAATCAACCCTTGGGATTCCAGCACGGCCATATCATTGCGGATGGTCGCGGAAGAAACGCCCAGCCGGTAACGCTCTACCAGCGTTTTAGAACCAACAGGTTCCTGGGAGGCAATGTAATCCGCAACGATGGCCCGCAGGACCTCCTTGCGGCGGGCATCAGTTGAGGTGGACACTTCAAGTGCTCCTATTCTCTGCGGGTTTGTTTAAGTCGATGTACCGGCGTCTCTCTATAAATACAGCGTAAATCCAGTGCCAATCTTAAAAGTCTAACAAGAATAAGCCCGAATAAGGGGTTTTGGTGGTTCAGGGGAAAATATAAGAACTTTCTGACGGCGGCTAGGACTCTTCGGCGATGAGGAGATCGGAGACGATGCCATCGGCAAGCAGGCGCCCAGGCTTGGTCACGCGCACGCGCTGGCCGGCGCGCTCGAGCAGGCCGCGGTCGATGAAGTCCTCCAATGCCGGGGCAGCGTGGGCATCGAGCCAGGATTCTGGGATGCCCTCGCGCAGGCGCAGGCCGAGCATCACCTTTTCCATGTGGCGATCGGCACCCGTCAGGGTTTCGCTGTCTTTAATGGGCAGCTCACCCTTTCCTATCGTTTGGATATAGCGGTTGGGGTGCTTGACGTTATAAAAGCGCTCGTCGCCTAAGTGGGAGTAGGCACCGGGACCTGCGCCCCACCAGTTGCCGTCCACCCAGTAGATGCGGTTGTGCTCGCATTCGCCGCCGGGCAGCGACCAATTGGAGACCTCGTACCACTCAAAGCCGGCGTCCTCGAGGGCCGTAGAAATCATTTCGTAGCGCCGGGCCAGCACGTCTTCATCTGGGGCGGGCAGTAGCCCCTTATTGACCTTGCGGGCCATGCGGGTGCCGTCTTCCACGATGAGGGAGTACGCGCTGACGTGGTCGACGCCGGTCTCGAGCACGCGGTCCAAGGTCTCGCGGACGTTATCGTCGGTTTCGGTGGGCGTGCCGTAAATCATGTCGAGGTTGACGTGTTGGAAACCGGCAGCACGGGCTTCGCGCGTGGCGTCAAACGCACGTCCAGGGGTGTGGGCGCGCTCGAGCACCTGGAGCACGCTGTGCGAGGCAGACTGCATGCCGAGGCTGATGCGGTTAAAGCCGGCATCGGCAAGCGCGGCAAAGTACTCCGGCGAGGTGGACTCCGGATTGGACTCGGTGGTGACCTCCGCGCCTGGGGTTAGGCCAAAGGTAGAACGCACCGTGTCCAGGATGCGGCTCAGGCCCTGGCCTCCCAAGAGCGAGGGCGTGCCACCGCCGATGAAGACCGTATCCGCGGTGCGCCCCACGCGGCCAGCCGCCATCTCCAACTCCTTGTCCAGGGCGTCGAGGTACGGGCCAGTGAGATCGCGCGGGCTGCCCAACTCGCCGGGGGTATAGGTATTGAAATCGCAATAGCCGCAGCGGGTGGCGCAAAAGGGAACGTGGATATACAGCCCGAATGGTTCAGTCATGAATCAAACCCTAATAGGAGGGGAACAAAATGGCCGAAATGGGTGTTAAACATGTAGTATATTGCCAACTTCCCGCGTATAGAAAGGTACCTTCAGTGGAGCCTCCCAGTCGATGTCCCCGCCACCTTATAGGCGGTGGGGAGTAACTCATGTTATCGGCTATTTTGATGATCCTGGCAGGCTTTGTCGTCATCGGAATCATCATCGTCGCGAACGCTTATTTCGTGGCGCAAGAGTTTTCATTCATGTCTGTGGACCGCACCCAATTGCGGTCCATGGCCGCTGAAGGTGATAAATCCGCCCAGCGCGCGCTCGACATCACCAAGCGCACCTCTTTCATGCTCTCCGGCGCGCAGCTCGGCATCACCATTACCGGCCTGCTCATTGGTTATGTGGCAGAGCCCCTAGTGGGCCAAGGCCTGGGCGTGCTGCTCGGCGGCGTGGGCATTCCCACCGGCGTATCCGTGGCTATCGGCACCATCGCAGCGCTGTTTATTTCCACCATCGCCACGATGCTTTTCGCGGAGCTTTTCCCCAAGAACTACACCATCGCCGCGCCCATGAAAACGGCGCTGCGCCTGGCGGCGTCCACGCAGTGGTACCTGCGCATTTTCGGCTGGCTCATCCGCTTCTTTGAGTTCTCCTCCAACGCGATTTTGAAGCTATTTCGCATCGAGCCGGTAGAAGACGTCGATTCTTCTGCTACTGCCGATGACCTCGAGTCCATCGTCGATTCCTCGCACGAAACCGGCGTTTTGGATGAGGATACTTATATGGTCTTGGACCGTTTGCTCGACTTTCCCGAGCACGACGTCGAGCACGCCATGATCCCCCGCTCCCGCGTGGACGTGATCGACCCAGGCACCACCTTGGGTGAGGTGCGCGAATTGATGTCTGAAAACCACACGCGCTACCCCGTCATCGATGATGAGCACAATCCCATCGGCGTGGTGCATCTTTTCGATGTCTTGGGCTCCGATCTCCCTGCTGCCACTAGCGCTACTGCCATCATGCGCGAGCCCTTGGTAGTTCCGGAGCTTATGCCGCTTCCCGATGTCGTCGATGAACTGCGCGGCGAAGAACAAAAGCTGGCCTGCGTCATCGATGAGTACGGCGGATTTGTCGGCATCGTCACCATGGAGGACTTGGCCGAAGAGATCTTGGGCGATGTCACCGATGAGCACGATATCGAGGAAACCGAAGAAATCACCGAGCAGGACGAATCCCACTGGCTGGTGGATGGCGATACGCCGCTGGATGAAATCGAGCGCGCCATTGGCCACGATCTTCCGGAGGGCGATTTTGAAACCATCGCCGGCCTGCTCATCGCACATGCCGGCGCCCTGCCAGAGGTAGGCGAGGTCCACACCATCGACCTAGAGGCCGAGCCGGACGACTGGGTGGATCAGGACGAAGCACCGACTCGCTCCATTCGCATGCGCGTGGATGACGTAGACCGCCACGTGCCATCCTCCCTGGCCATCGAGCTTATTGAGGACTACGTTCATGACAGCGAAGAAGAAGAGGAGGAGGCATAATGACCGATACGTGGTGGTTCAACCTCATCGTCACGCTGCTCATTATTGCGGCTTCCGGCTTCTTCGTGGTCATCGAGTTTTCCCTCATGGGCTCGCGCCGCAACCGGCTTGAAGAAAACGCGGAATCCTCGCGCACCGCCCGCGCCGGCCTGCGCTCGCTCAATGAGCTGACCATCATGCTGGCGGGCGCGCAATTGGGCATTACTGCTGCCACCTTCGTGCTCGGCGCCGTGACCAAGCCCTGGGTCCATCACCTCCTGATGACCCCGCTAGAGGCCCTTGGCCTGCCGCTGGGCATTGCCGATGTCGCCAGCTTCATCCTCGCGCTATTCATCGTCACCTTCCTACACTTGGTGCTGGGTGAAATGGCGCCCAAGTCCTGGGCCATCGCCCACCCAGAATCTGCCCTGCAGGTCATTGCCATCCCCGCCCGCGGATTCGTGTGGGTCTTCCGTCCGCTGTTGAAGTGGATTAACACGATGGCCAATAAGTTGGTGGCCATGACGGGTGAGGAACCGGTCGACCGCGCCGGCGCTGCCGGCTACGATGCCGAGACGCTGCGCACCTTGGTCGAGCACTCCCGCGAGACCGGCGCGCTTGACGATAATTCCGCCAACCAGATTTCCGATGTCATCGAGCTCGAGAACTCCACGGTGGGCGCCATGGCGCGCGCCCACGGCTCCGAAGTTGTGCCCCTGCCTTCCGATGCCACGGTGGAACAGCTCCAAGAGCTCGTCCTGCGCAAAAACATCATGCGCGTGCTCGTCTTCCCCAAGGATTCCCGCGTGCCCCGCGTGGTGCACGTACGCGATACCCTCATGGCGGATCCCGATACCCCCGTCCTCGAATTCTCCCGCGCCCCGATCTCCGTCTCTTCCGCCACCACCGTGCAAAAGACGCTCGATCACATGCGCGCCCGCAATGAGCAGCTCGTGGTCGTAGGCAAAGCGGACAAAGACAAGGCCGTGTGGATCCTTACCTGGGATGACATCATGGGCCAGCTGTGGCCGCAGATTACCGAGCAGCTGGACAAGGTCACCCCTCCCCCTGCGGTATAGCGTCCTCACCGAAACCAACCAGTCCCGTTGGTTTCGGTACCTAATAGTTTTATAAACAAAATTCAAAAGATAAACAAGCGTACACAAGCGCGGTGTTTTACACTTGAGCTATGACCCACCGGAAGAATCCGTTTACCGCCACGCTTGGAGCCACGCCTCCCTACCTAGCTGGCCGTAAAGACTCCATTGAGGAGTTCGCTTATGCCTTGGACGATGGCCCCGGATCCCATGAACGTATTTCTCTCGTCGTGGGTCCGCGCGGTATCGGCAAGACGGTGTTGCTCAATGCTTTCGAAGACACCGCGTCAGATCGCGGTTGGCGCATCCTTAATGACACGGCATCTGCCGGTTTTGCAGAGCGGCTCCGAGCTGAAATTATTAATACCCTTCAACTCAACCGCACAGCGCTAAAAGGTTTCAACCTGCACCTTTTTCAATTAGGCATAGGGATGGAATGGGATCCAAGGACATTATCCGTGGAATCCTATCCCTTAAGAAGGGCTTTGAAAGACCTCCTCCATGCGCAGCGCGAACTCGACCGGATTTCCCACGGCGAGCCCACCGGGGTGCTCATTACGTTGGATGAAATGCACCACCAGCGCAGTGATGAGGTCATCGATTTTGGTGCTACCATCCAGCACCTCGTGCGAGAAGGGGAAAATATTGCCGTGGTCATGGCAGGGATCCCTTCCTCGATTAAACCGCTTTTAGCCAGCCAGGATGACTCTAATCCTGTCACTTTTCTCCGCCGTGCGAACCGTATTGAATTGGACCGAGTGGCGGATACGGACGTCCGGAAGGCACTCAAGGCTCCCGTAGAAGAAACAGAGGTTAATTGGGACAAGGACGCGCTGAAATCTGCCGTATCCGCTTGCCAGGGATACCCCTTTATGATTCAGCTCGTCGGCCTATGGGCTTTCCGCCACCGAACAGACAATACGATTTCGGTGGAAGCTGCGCAGGAAGGCATTTCCAAAGCACGACGAAAGCTAGGGCAGCTAGTCCATGAGCCCGCCCTAGCGGAGCTTTCCCCCATCGATCGGACATTCCTGCTCCATATGGCGCAAGACAATGGCCCCTCATCCATGAGTGATATCACGGCCCGCCTAGGAAAAAGCTCGCAATATGCATCCAATTACCGCCGCCGCTTGCTTGACTCGGAACTAATCGAGATACCAGCCAGTGGCCAAGTAGACTTTGCCCTGCCCTACCTTCGAGATTATTTGCGCGAGCATGCCGCTAGCTTGGTAATCGATTCGTACTAATCAAGCTCAGTCGCACAACCCACCAATAGCGCGGGTGTGGATAACTTAAGCTCGTGGCGCCACTCGAGCACCACGGTTCACACTTAGTGAAGATTCAACGAGAACTCCACAGCCTCGCGCGCATTCGGGCAGCAGGCATCGTGCGCCTCATATGTGCTCGGGGTCATGAGCAAAGCACTAACTAATATTCCTTCCATCCGGCACAACCATCCCACCTTCGGCCGCGACCTCGATAACGGCACCTACCTCAAGCTCGCGCCCCGCATCGCGGTACACCGCGACCATTACCACGGTTTGAGCCTATCCTCCCAGCTGCGCCTGCGCGCCATCGCCGCCGCCCGCAGCGCTTATACCGCGGTGCTCATCTCTAAGTCCGCCGCCCGCGTCCACGGGCTATGGGTGCTTGCCTCCGCGGAAGAAAAGGTGGAAATGGCCCTTCCCCATAACTCTTTACCCAATAAAGATCGGCGCCATCCAGAACGCATGTACCGCAAAACGAAATTACCCGAACCGATGCTGGTGCATGGCTCCCGCACCGTTTCGCCAGCCCGAGCTGTGATCGATATCGCCCGATTCCACGGTTTTCGCGAAGGCCTCATTGCCGCCGACTCTGCCTTGCGGGCAGGGATAACGAAGAAGAAACTCAGGCAGGAGTTCGCGCGGATGGGCAGGGTGCGCAATAGCGCGGTCGTCCGGGACGTGATCCACCACAGCTGCGCCGCCTCCCCGTCTCCCCATGCCTCCTTTGCCCGCGCCCTGCTCATCCAGGCGGATTTTCCGTGGCCAATGTTTTTCGAGGTTCAGTACACTGCCCTTCCCGGCATTACCGCGGAGTTGTGTATCAATAAGACCTACATCATCGACATCACTGAACCGAACGATGACCATACGGCCGGGGCCTCTTCCACAGCCGTTGGGCGGCCAGACGACGCCGCGGCCACCACGATGCCAACGAAGCCGCGGGACCAAACCGGCCAATCCCGCGAAAAGCGCCTGCACGATGCGGGTTTTACCGTCATACGATTTTCCCCGCGTCAGTTAGTACAGCACCCGGAACGCTTCATCACTGAGGTCACTGCCACTATCTCTGCGCGCCAGAACGCGGTACGCACCCAGTGGTCTCGCCGCTGAATTCTCACTGGCACCGGAGATTTCGGCAGGTTCGCGGGATGGTCATTTACAAATGAAACGGCCACCGAGAGAGGGAATCTCGGTGGCCGCTAAAATCCCCTTGCTTTAAGCAAGGAAGTCTAAAGTAGCTATGCAGTTGTGGCCCGGCGGGCTGCCTCGCGCTTGGCGCGGACTTTTTCTACGACCGCGGCAATGCGGGCGCGTTCTTCTAGGAATTGCGGCGGGTTATGCCCGCGCATGGAGCGCACGTACGCTGGGTGCGTATCGAGCACGGTGTGCTTCCAGGCTTGCACGGCAATGAGCGCGGATTCCCCGGTGCACTTATAAAGGTGCGGCAGGGACACCATGTCGAGGTTGCGGGCGACGGCATCGGTTTGCGCCAGCACGTACTCCACGACCTCGCGGAGGTAATCTGCTACCGCCTGCGTGCGCTGGCGCAGCGCTTCTGCCAGTTCGTGCACGACGATGGGCTTGGCAATGGGATAGCTCTCGTCCAATAGGCGCGGGGTGAGCTGCTCCGGCTCCTCCGCATCATTCGCGCCGGAGGGAGCGGCAGAGATGGTTCCTGAACGCACACCGGACACCAGCGCTTGGCGAAGCCCAATTAGCTCACCCACGCAGCGGCCCGAGTCCACGCGGGCATCGTCGACAATATCGCCGAGTTCTGCCAGGCAATCCATGGACAGTTCCTCATCCCAATCCTCGATTGCTTCAATGAGGTGCTCGAGGTATTCCGCGACTTCGTCGCCGATATTATAAATCTCCTGGGTGAGCTCGCGGTGACGCAGCTCGGCGGCGATCTTCTGCATAGGCTTCGAGCCACTCCTTCCGCGGTTTTCTTTTTCTAACCTCTAGTAGAGGTTGAGGTTTTCGGCGACGACTCATGACTCTATGCCAGATCGTCCACCGCGAGAGCGCGACACTCCGAAGCGTTTCACAGGTTTATGGCAGGTTCGCGCTTCGCCCATTGTGACCTGCAAGAAGAAAAACACCCGAGGAATAAAATCCCCGGGTGTACCCGTTTCGCGCCTTTCTAGCGCTTGTAAATGTGCTCGATGGCGCTGGCGTAGCGTTGAGCCACCACGTTGCGCTTGACCTTCATCGTTGGGGTGAGCTCATTTTCATCCTCAGTAAGGTCGCTTTCTAGGATGTAGAACTTCTTGATGCCTTCCGCGTGGGAGACAGTGGTGTTCACCTTGTTGACGGCGTCTTGCACCTCGGCGCGCAGGGTGGCGTCGGTAGCCATGTCGCTCATGGAGCGGTTTTCTGGGATATTGTGGTCCAATTTCCACCGCTTGAGAATATCTGGATCCAAGGTGATAAGCGCTCCCACGAACGGCTTACCATCACCTACGACCATGGCCTGCGAAATCAGGGGGTGCCCGCGCAGGATATCCTCCATCGGGCCAGGCGATACATTCTTACCACCTGCGGTGACAATCAAGTCCTTCTTGCGGCCGGTGATGGTGAGCTTGCCATCATCGTCGATTTCCCCCAAGTCACCGGTGTTATACCAGCCATCCTCGAAGGCTTCCTCCGTGGCCTCGGGGTTATTCCAATACCCTTGGAAGACCATGCCGCCCTTGATGCAGACTTCGCCGTCATCGTTAATGCGCATGGTCACCCCGCCCAGCGGCGGTCCGACGGTACCAATGGATTGGTCCAAGTAGTCCACGGCCGCGGCCGCAGCGGTCTCGGTCAGGCCATAGCCTTCAAAAACGGGAACACCAATGCCGCGGAACCAATGCAATAAATCGTGGCCCATCGCGGAACCGCCGGTGATGCAGTACCGAACATTGCCGCCCACGCCCTGGCGGATGGTGGAATAGACCAGCTTGTCAAAGAGCTTGTGCTTAATTTTCAGCAGACGGTCTGGGCCTTCCGGCGTATCGAGTGCCTTGGAGTATTCGATGGCAATCTTTTCGGACTGCTCAAAAAGGAAGCTCTTGATGCCAGAATCCGCCGCCTTCGAGGCCGCAGAGTTGCGGACCTTTTCAAATACGCGCGGCACGCCCAAAATCACGTTGGGGCGAGAGCGGGCGAATTCGATGGAGATGGTGGAAAAATCGGACCAGTGATTCTGTGAAGCACCGCGAATGGCCACGGCGATCGATACGGCACGGGAAAAGACGTGGGCCAAGGGCAAAAATGTCAGGGTGTGGCTACCCGGCACGGCGAATACGCCGATGGGATTGGTGGTCAGCGCCCTAGCTTCTGAGAGCCAATTCCGGTGCGTCAGGATGCAACCCTTCGGCCGGCCGGTGGTGCCGGAGGTATACACCAAGGAGGCAAGATCATCGGTATTGGTGGCGGCAATGCGCGCAGACACCTCCTCGGTACCAATGCTGCGGCCTTCGAATTTCAAGGTATCGATAGCAGAAGAATTAATCTCTAGTACGCGCCGCAGCTGCGATGGCGAGCCCTTCAGGTTTGGTTCCCCGTCGTCTTGTAGGACCAAGTTTTCTACCAATTCGGAGTGCTCGCGGGTTTCGGTAATGGCCAGCACCGCCCCGGAATCCTCAATGATCCAGCGCACCTGGGAGGCAGATGAGGAGGGATAGACCGGAACCGATGCCGCGCCGGCTGCCCAAATGGCGTAGTCCAGCAGGGACCATTCGTAGCGGGTAGCAGAAATGAGGGCAATGCGATCGCCCTGCTTCACGCCTAGCGCGATTAAACCCTGAGCTACTTCAAAGACCTCATCGATAAATTCTTTACCGGTGACATTGACCCACTCGTAATTTGCTGGGCGGGTAAACATGACGCCGTGCGGACGCTTCTTCGCGGTATCCATTAGGGCGGTGAGGCAGGTCTCCCCCGGCTCAATGGTAAATTCCGCCGGGGTGTGCACTTGTTGCAGGGTCACGCGATATCCTTTCGCACAGCTAATAATAATCTGTGCCTACTGTACCAACCGGAGAGCGTATCAACGCGTTTCACCCACGATCGAAGCTGTAATTATTCAGGGCTTATAACACCAGAGTGGCCTATTTATTGGAGCAATCCACCAGCTTGCCCTAGGGCCACAGGCTGCCGATGAGTGCAACGATGAGAACTAGCGCAATCATGGACCACAGCGTAAGCGAGACCCGCGATTTGGGCAGGGAGCGCTTGCGGCGAACGGACTGGGAGGTGCCGGCAACCGGCGTAGTTGTAGCGCGCTCATCCTTTTTGCGCTCTGGATCCCACAGGCCTTCGCGGGGATCTACCGGCTGAATCCTATCCGAGCTGGCGCCGGGTACGTCGCCGCTAGCTGCGTTATTGCCCGCGCCCTCCGAATGTTGTTCAGCCATGGTCTTTTACTGTAGTGCCGCGATCGCGAAACTGGGAAATTAGGGCAGCGCTGCGGTCCACGGCCCACATCAGGCACCACGCAAGGCCAATCATGATGGGCACCACGATGATGACCACGATGATCATCTGTACCCACACGGGCGCCTGCACCAAGAACTGCGAAAATGCGCTGCTCACCTCAGTCAACCACTCCATGGGTTCTTATATTACTTCCCCACGGTAATCTGGCAGGTATGTCGAGCGCACAGATACCCGTCACCATTGCCACCCCATCTGGACGCATCACCGGCTTTAGCCGCGATGGCCTCTCCTACTTTCATTCGCTGCGCTTTTGCGAAATCCCTAGCCGCTTCGCCCCGGCGCGGCCACTGGAGCAGCCCCTCGACCAGGATGCACGGACACCTCAACCGGACGAGGTAGCACTCAGCATCACCGCCCCCGAAAACGCTGCGGATTGCCCCGTGGTGGTCTATATCCACGGGGGAAGCTTCGAAGGCGGCTCGCATGAGGACGAGCGGGTGCCAGGCACGGTAACTGCCCGCAAGGGCATCATCCAGGTCCGGGTGGGCTACCGCGTGGGCCTAGCCGGATTTGCTCGCTTTGCCGACGATGAAGCGGACCGCTACCGCGGCATCGATGACTGCGTGCTGGCTTTGGAGTGGTTACAGGACAATATCGAATCCTTTGGCGGGGATAAAACGAATATCACCCTGGTGGGCCAATCCGCCGGCGCGGCGATTAGCCTGTGGCTTGCCCGGCGCGATCACTACCGCGGTGCTTTTCGGCGGGTCCTCGCCCTATCGCCTGCCTATCCCCGCGACACTTTTGAACACCGCGTGGCGGGATTGCACAGGTACCTCTCGGTGCCCATCGAACAAAGCGCTTTGGAATCGCTGTCGCCCGAGGCATTAGAAAAGGGCTACAAAAAGTTCCGCAAGAAGCACCGCTATGACTTGGCCCTCGGCCCAGCGCCGATGCAGGCCTCCGAATTGGCGGATATCCCCATCGTGGTGAGCTCTACCCGGGATGAGTTTTATGATCTTCCGGCCGGCAAGCGCATCGATAATATGGCCCTGGGCAAGTTTATTTGTAATTACCTTTCCCAACGCTTCGGCTTCCCACACGGGCGCTACACGCAATGGCGCCAGCTCGCGCAGTACGTGGACCCGGACCGCCTGATGGGCCGGATAATCGGCGATTCCCTCGTTCGCCGCTGGACGGCGCAGGTAGCCTCCGGCGCGCCAGGGCCTACCTGGATGATGGAGTTTACGAGGAAGCTTAAGCCGGCGCTGCACTGCGATGAGCTCTACCCGCTCTTCGGCACCGACTGCGAGCTAAATGAGTGGCTCTACCACTTCGCCACCACCGGCGAGCCGGGTTTCCCTCGCTATGGCAGCGACCACCGCGTCCTCGAGTTTGATTTGGATACCGGGGATCGGCGCATTGCTTATGCCACCCTGGATTACGTGGCGGCGGCGTTTTATGAAGAGGACTAACTGCTACTACGCCTGAAGCGCCGTGCGCAATTCAGCTTCCGCCAGTTCCTCGCACATCCACGGGCTAAATACCGCCGGCACGGCATCGGTTGCGGCGATGAGGCGAGTTGGCTCGACCCATTCCCAAGAGTCGACCTCGTCCGAGTTCGGCTGCCACTGCGCTTGGGAGTCGAGCTCTACGCAGTAGACGGGGCAGATTTCATTTTCCACCAGGCCGGAAGAATCTACCGCCCGATAAGAAAAGGTGGGCAGCACCTCGCGCAGGTTAGATAGCGCGTCCGCGGGAATCCCTAACTCGAACTCAGCGCGGCGAATGACGGCATCGGCAGTCGGCTCTCCCGGGCCAGGATGCCCGCAAAAGGAATTGGTCCACACGCCGGGCCAGGTTTGCTTGCTCAGCGCCCGGCGGGTGATGAGTACCTTGCCTTGGCAGGTAACCCACGCGGAAAAGGCAAAGTGCAAGGCGGTGTCGGTGGTATGCACCTCAGATTTGAGGGCAGTACCAATGGCTTTCCCATCAGCACCCGCCAGGACTACCCGTTCCGTCATAGGTTCAGATCCCCCACCCAGGTGACGTTTCCAATGTGCAGGCGAGCATTCCAGAGGTTGCCTGGTGCAACATCGTAACGGTATTGCAGGTTGACCGAGGCGCCCGCGCCCAGCGGGTGATCGAGGCCCGGGGGTTCCACGTCAGGCGCGGAGTTCTCGTCATAGGGCAGGGCCTTTACCTTAGACCAGCCGCCGTTTCCGTCGGCGCGCTCAAGGACGGGGTCATCGAAGGCATCGGTGGGCAGGGCCATTTCGTTTTCATTCTTGAGCAAAATGGTCACCACGGAGCCGCCGGAATTATTATCCGCATAAACCCCCTGCAGCTCCCAGCTGACCCCGAGGCCGGCATCTTTCACCGGGCTCGCCAGGTTGGAAGTAACCTCCTTATCGTCGGTGTCTTCCGCTTGATAAGGCGCTTCTTCCGAGCTGGAGACGGTGATATTGTCCCCCAACCCGGTCTCTTCCGGCTGGAGAATGCTGCATCCGGCCAGGGTCACGGCGAGAAGGCTGACCACGCCTGCGCCTAAAGTGTGAGAAATTTTCACCGTGGATGGATCCTTTGCACGCGAAGATAACTTTATTTCTGCACAGATACCTTAGCCGAAAGCCCGCCCAAGGTATGCATCTGGGCTGCGCGCCGTGGCGTGTGGCATACTGGACTGTCTCTTTTAGGTACTCTTCCTCCGCGCGTCTTTGAATTGAGCATCCCCCCATGAAATCCCTCGTACGCATTACCCGCAGCGCTTCTGCCCTGTGGCCTTATTATCTCGGCGTCTTGCTCGCAGCGACGGTCACCGCCGTCCTAGCGTTGATTTCACCCTTCCTTACCAGGGAAACCACCGACATCATCGTTGAGGCGCTGCAAACAAACGAGCCGCTTGGCGATACCCTCCGTGCCGTCCTCTTCCTAGCCCTCGCCCTTTTCCTGGCCGATGCCGCCAATGCTTTATTCCGGAATGTCGGCAGCTATATCGGCGATGTCATGGTCTCGCGCTTGCGCCAGATTTTATCCAATCGCTACTTTGCCAAGCTCTTGGCGCTGCCGCAGGGCTATTACGATAATCAGGTCACCGGCACGATCATTGCCCGGCTGGATCGCTCCATTGCGAATATCACGCAGTTTATCCAGTCCTTTGCCAATAACTTCTTCACAATGATCATCCAGACCATCGCGGTCTTGGCCATTACCGCCTGGTATTACTGGCCGCTGACCATTTTATTGGCGCTGCTTTTCCCCATTTATATGTGGCTGACCGCGCTAACCTCGAAGCGCTGGCAAAAATTTGAGGCTGTTAAAAACGAAAACATCGACCAGGCCAATGGCCGCTTTGCTGAAGTTATAGGCCAGGTCAAGGTCACCAAGTCCTTCGTCGCCGAATCCCGCGAGCTGGACCATTTTGCCCAGCGCTATGGCACCGTGGTCGATACCACGCGGCCGCAGTCGCGCTGGTGGCACATGATGGATACCTTCCGCGGCATCGCCATGGCGGTTATCTTTTTGGGTATCTACGCGGTCATCTTCTGGCGCACCCTTGAAGGCCACTTTTCCATCGGCGATATGGTCATGCTCTTGCAAATGGTCACCATGGCCAAGCAGCCCGTATTCATGATGAGCTGGATGATCGATACGGCCCAGCGCGCTATCGCCGGCTCACGCGACTACTTCAAGGTCATGGAAGAAGACTTAGAGCCCACCGCCCCGCGCGAGCTGGTCGCAGCAATCACGGATTCCGGCACCCCCGATCTCAACCTCACCCCCATCGCCCCATTGGAGCCAACGCCCGGCGCGCCAGTCTTTGCCTTTGATGATGTCTCCTTTGCCTATGAAGAAGGAAAGCCCGTCGTTACAAACATCTCCTTTTCCGCCCACGAGGGCCAGAAGGTCGCGCTCGTGGGCGAATCGGGCGGCGGTAAATCCACCCTGGTCAACCTGCTGCTGAGCCTTTATCACCCCTCGGCTGGCCACCTCGATGTACTGGGCCACCGCGTCGATGACCTCACCGCGTCTCGCTTGCGCGCATCGGTCGGCGTGGTCTTCCAAGAGTCCTACCTCTTTTCGGGCACCATCCGCGACAATATTGCCTATGGCAAACCTGGGGCCACGGAGGAAGAAATCGTGGATGTGGCCAAGCGCGCCAATGCCCATGACTTCATTGAGACCTTCCCGGATGGTTATGACACGGTCATCGGTGAGCGCGGGCTAAAACTTTCCGGCGGGCAGAAACAGCGCGTATCCGTCGCGCGCGCCATGCTGAAAGATGCCCCTATCTTGGTGCTCGATGAGGCCACCTCCGCGCTGGATACCAAGGCCGAGCGCGCCGTCCAAGCCGGCCTGGATGAGCTGATGAAGGATCGGACCACGCTGATTATCGCGCACCGCCTATCCACCATCGCGGATGTCGATACCATCATCACCCTCGAGGCAGGGCGGATCGATGAAATGGGCTCGCCTGCCGAACTCGCGCAATCCGGCGGCATTTATGCCGAGCTGCTCAAACTCACCCAATCCAGCTCCGCGGCGGACCGCCGCCGGCTGAAAAAGTACGGCTTTGTTACCGGGGCCAATTCCCGCAGCGAGCACGGCGAAGAAAGTGAATAAATCCACTGGGACTGCTGCGCTTAAAGCGTTAAGCTTGTGTGCATGCAGTTTCCTAGCCTAGAAGAGTTGCAAGCCCGCGGAACCCGCAAGTGGACCGTCTTCGATGAAGACGTCCTCCCGCTGTGGATCGCGGAGTCCGATTTCCCCACCGCCCCCGCCGTCAAGAAGGCGCTGCAGGAGATGGTGGATAATGAAACCTTCGGCTATACCCCCTCCCCCAAGGCCTCGGGGCTGCGCGAGGCTGTCGCCGATTTCTATGCGGAGCGCTACGACTGGCGCCCCAATGCCGATCACATCTTCTGGATAGGCGATGTCGTCCGCGGCCTCTTGCTCGGCGTGCAGTACTTTACCCGCGATGATTCCCCCGTCATCGTGCCCGTGCCCTCCTACCCACCGCTGCTGGAACTACCCCGCACGGCGGGGCGCGAGAAGATCGAAACCAGCCTCGAGCTAGATGAGATTGAGCAGGCTTTCAAGGACGGCGCCGGTTCGATTCTCTTGGCCAACCCCTATAACCCGCACGGCCACGTCTTGTCGGAGGACTACCTCCGCGGGCTGGTGGAGTTGGCGGAGAAATACGATGCCCGCATCTTGGCCGATGAGATCCATGCCCCGCTGGTCTATGAAGGAAAGCATATTCCGGTGGCATCGCTAAGCGAGGAAGCAGCGCAGCGCACCATCACCGTCACCGCCACCTCCAAGGCCTTTAATACCGCGGGCCTCAAATGCGCGCAGATCATCTTTTCCAATGCCGCCGATGCCCAGAAGTGGAACGGGCTTACCGGCGTGGCCAAAGACGGCACCGGCACCTTGGGCGTGCTTGCCGCCGAGGCCGCCTACCGCCACGGCGGGGACTTCTTGGACGAGGAAATTGAGTACCTGCGCGAAACCCGCGACTGGTTGGTGGAAGAACTCCCGCAGCGCATCCCTGGGCTAAAGACCTCGCAGCCACAGGCCACCTACCTGTTGTGGCTAGACTTTTCCGATACCGCCATCGCCGGCAATCCCCAGCCCGCTAAGTGGCTGCGCGAAAACGCCCGCGTCGCCCTCAACGAGGGCGATACCTTCGGCACCGGCGGCCCCGGCCACGCGCGGTTGAACTTCGCTACCTCCCGCGAAATCTTGGGCGAGGCACTCGACCGCATGGAAAAAGCCTTCGCCGAGCTCGACTAGTTCTCAGCCGCCCTTTCTCCTCGCCCCATCGCACACGCGATGGGGCATTTATTGTATTTTCACCATGCTTTGATTTCTCAACAGGTGGGCAGTAATATCTCATTACACGAATAGTCCCTATAGGGCTACAGAATTCGCATTCTCGTTCGCGTCGCTTGCCACCACGGCCCTCGGCGCGGCCGACGGTTTTAGTACGCAATGTTAAGGAGCCAGGATGGCTACCACCACTGCCTCAGGCACCCCCAAGAGCAAGGCCACCGTTGTCATTGCCTCGCTCATGCTCTTTTCGATGTTCTTCGGCGCCGGCAACCTCATTTTCCCACCGATGGTGGGCGTTTCCGCCGGCACCAACTTCTGGCCCGCCGTGCTGGGCTTCCTCGCCGCCGGCGTGCTCTTGCCCGTCCTAGCCATCATCGCGGTCGCGATTTCCGGCCGCTCCGTCCGTGACTTAGGAGCAAATGGCGGCGCGATCTTTGGCGTCGTCTTTTCCGCCCTGTCCTATCTTTCCATCGGTGCGTTCTACGCGCTTCCGCGTACCGGCGCGGTATCCATGGAAACGGCGATCACTCCCCTGTTGGGCTGGGAAGGCACGATGGCCAGCGGTGCATTCAATACCGTCTTCTTCCTTATCGCGCTAGGCCTGGCGTGGAAGCCCAATTCCATCATCGATACGCTGGGCAAATTCCTCACCCCAGCCCTGGTGGCGCTGCTGGTGGTCCTCATTACCTTGGCGGCGCTAAACCACCCGCGCGACCCCCAGATGCCCACCGAAGATTATGCCTCTTCCCCCATGGTCACCGGCCTTTTCGAGGGCTATAACACCATGGACGCCATCGCTGGCCTGGCCTTTTCCATCGTCATCGTGGGTTCCCTGCGCTCTAAGGGCTTTAAGACCCAAAAGTCCCTGGTGAAGGGCACCATTACCGCAGCGCTTGTCGCCGGCGCCCTGCTTGCCGCCATCTACCTGGGGCTGGCCTGGGTGGGCCAGACCTTGCCCGATGGCCAGTCCTATGAATCCGGTGCGCCGCTGCTTGCCGAGGCCGCCAATCTCACCATGGGCACCTTCGGCCAGGCCCTCTTCTCCGCCATCGTCGTCCTCGCCTGCCTGACCACCGCGGTGGGCCTTATCACCGCTACCTCCGCATTCTTCGAGATGTTGGTGCCGAAGACGAGTTACCACTTGTGGGCCTGCATCTTCACCGCGATGTCCATCCTCTTCGCCTTCCAAGGCCTCGACACCGTGCTGTCCATCGCGGTGCCGTTTATCACCTTCCTGTACCCACCGGCCATCTCCCTTATCCTGCTCACGCTTATCCAGCCGGCGGTAAAGAAGTCCATCGTGTTCTACTGGACGTACCGCCTTGCCCTGTGGGTATCGGTCATCTGGTCCGCCCTGACCGTTATTTCCGCACAAGGTTGGGGCACGTCCGCCCTGGATCCCATCTTGTCGCTGGCGCCGGGCCAAACAGTGGATCTCGGCTGGATTGTACCTACCGTCATCGCGGCAGTTATTGGCCTGATTGTGGATATCTCCACCAAGGCCGGGGAGAAGCACTCCAACTCCGTGACCGCGGCGGCCGATGCTGATGACGAGGCCGTCGTTGACTCGCCGCTCGATGCCGCGGCATCGCCAAAGAGCTAAGCTCTCTCCTTCCACACCCCGCCGTGGGCCCGCATTCCTCGGGCTCCGCGGCGGGGTTTTGTCTGCGATTTCAACTCAGCTAGGGACGCCGGGATGCGCATGGTCGCGCGAAAAAGTACGGAATAGCCCCGCCCCACGTACCGTTGCACTATAGGTACTATCCCCGCGAGAAAAAGGATTATTTTCCCATGACTGATCAGGCGCCGCTTTCCGTATTGGACTTTTGCACCATCTATGACGGTGAAACCCCTGCCCAATCCATTAACCGGTCGGTGGAATTGGCCCAAGAAGCCGAAAAGCTGGGGTATTCCCGCATGTGGTACACCGAGCACCACAATATGAAGTCCATTATGTCCTCCGCGCCCGCCGTCCTCATCGCGCACATCGGCGCCAAGACGGAGCGCATCCGGTTAGGCTCCGGCGGCGTGATGCTGCCCAACCACTCGCCGTACGTCATCGCCGAGCAATTCGGCACCTTGGAGGAGATGTACCCGGACCGCATCGACTTGGGCGTCGGCCGCGCCCCCGGCACGGACATGAATACCTTGGGCCGTGCGCTGCGCCGCGATGGGCAGTCTGCCGAGCGCTTCCCAGAAGACGTCAAAGAGCTCAATGCGTACCTAGAAGGCAAGGCCTATATCCCTGGGGTCAGCGCGATTCCCGGAGCTAATACGAACGTTCCTATCTATATTCTGGGCTCGTCCATGTTCGGCGCTTCGCTCGCGGCAAAGCTCGGCCTCCCCTACGCCTTTGCCTCCCACTTCGCCCCGCAGCACCTCGAGGAAGCAACCACCTACTACCGGGAAAACTTCCAGCCTTCCGTGCGGTTTAGCGAGCCCTACGTCATCGCCGGAGTAAACGTCACCGCCGCCGATACTATGCAGGAGGCAGAAGCCGAGTACGAGCGCGTGTGCTTCAACCGCGTGAAATCATTCGCCGGCCGCGGCAAGTACCTGACCGACCAGCAGGTAGAGCAGATCATCGAGTCCTACCAGGGCCAGCAAATCCTGGACATGCTGCGCTACTCCGCGGTCGGTACCACCAAGGAAGTCACCGAATACCTGGAGAAGTTCCAAGAGCACGCCAAGGCCGACGAGCTGATGATTTCCCTGCAATCCAGCTCGCACGAGAACGTCATCAAGAATATGCACGTGCTTGCCGAGGGCTGGCAGCTCGATCCAGCCAACGTAGCGGGTACCCCGCGCTAAACCCCGCCTCACTGCGCTACAAAGCGCCGCGTTGGGCCGCCCTCGGCCTCAACGCTGGCCGCTCGGTGCCACCGAGGCTCGCCACACAACAGCCGCTGAGATTGCCCTAATTAATGGCAATATATGCCTCCCCCCGAATGGTTTTAGAGCGTTTATGTGTTGAGTAACACACACGTTATTCTTCATTTATGAAAATTTTGCGCGCGCGCTCAGCGCTGGGCTGTCTCGCGATGGTGACAGCCCTGGGCACGATAACAGCTTGTTCAGCGGGCCATACGGCGGTGGTAGATACCTCCGGCGACAACGCCGCCCTAACGGTGGCATCTAGTTCGGGGGCCACCTCGCTCGATTTCACCACTACCGGTGGGGCCGCCGCGCCCTCGGTGCTTATGGATAATGTCTATGAAACCTTGGTGCGCATCGATGAAGACGGCTCCATCACCCCAGGCTTAGCCAAGGACTGGGACATCAGTGAGGATGCGAAGACCTATACTTTCCACCTGCGCGATGGCGTGACCTTTTCCAATGGCGACCCCTTTACCGCGCAGACCGCAGCCTTTTCCATTAATTACGTAAAAAATGACTGGGCCAACGGCATTTCCGCTGCCATGGACCCGGTCGAAAGCGCCACCGCAGTAGATGACCACACCCTCAAGGTGCGCCTAGAAAAGCCCTCCAATGGCTGGCTGTGGTCCATGGGCACCACCATCGGCGCAATGATGTCGCCTAAGGGCATGGACGACCTCGCAGCGAAGCCTATAGGCACCGGCCCCTACGAGGTGGCGGGATTTTCCCCCTCAGAATTCGTCTCCTTGCACAAGCGC
The DNA here is from genome assembly GCF_040225855.1 of Corynebacterium sp. KPL2850. NCBI lineage: Bacteria > Bacillati > Actinomycetota > Actinomycetes > Mycobacteriales > Corynebacteriaceae > Corynebacterium > Corynebacterium sp. KPL2850. The sequence goes on along the minus strand of NZ_JBEHFV010000003.1, from coordinate 61,005 downwards.
GATGATTATTGGGGCACGCCGTCTGAGCACGATGTCACGGTGCGCTACTTCCCCGATGCCATTTCCTCGGTCACCGCGCTGCGCTCGGGCGGCGTGGACGTCGTCTGGGGCGTGGGCAACCCCGAAATCCTCGATTCCCTGGATGATTCCATCGATACCAACGTAGGCACCACCAATGGTGAGGTCCTGCTTTCGATGAATAATGACCGCGCCCCCTTCGACGATCCGCGCGTGCGGCAGGCCGTGGCCTACGCCGTCGACCGCAAGGCCGCCAATGACATTGTGTGGTCCGGCATGGCCACCGATACCGGCGGCGCGCCCATGCCGCCCACCGATCCTTGGTTCGAGGGCAAGAACTATTACGACTTCAACCCGGATAAGGCCCGCTCGCTGCTTGCCGATGCCGGCGCCGAGGGCACCCCACTTACCATCACCGTGCCCACGCTCTACTACGCCCAGGCCATTTCCGAGCTGCTGTACTCGCAGCTTTCCGATGTCGGCTTCGACGTCACCCTCGAAACCGCCGAGTTCCCCGCCGTGTGGCTGGGCCAGGTTCACGGCGCCAAGGACTACCAGATGTCGATTATCTCCCACGTGGAGGCCCGCGATATCCCGGCGCTTTTTGGCAACCCGGATTACTACCTGAATTACGATTCCGCCCGCACGCGCGAGCTGCTCGATAAGGCCGATACCGCAGCACCTGAAGACTATCCCCGCCGCATGACGCAGGTGGTGGACCAAATCATGGCCGATGCCGGCGCACTGACCGTGATGAATATGCCGAATGTCGTTCTCACGCGCCACGGCATTAGAGGCTTGCACACAGACCAGGTCACCGACGCGATCGTCTTGCGCGATCTCACCGACGACAAGGAGGACCAATGAGTACCTCTCGAGCCCAGGCCTTAATCCGGCCGCTGCTGCGCTTTGTGCTCACGCTTTTTCTCGCCTCCCTCATCATCTTCGCGCTCATGCGCGCCGTGCCGGGCAACCCGGCGCGCGTCGCGTTGGGGGTTAATGCCACTGATGATGCTATCGCCGAGCTCAGCGCCGAACTCGGCCTGGACCGGCCGCTGCTCGCACAGTATGTCGAGTGGGTAAAGGGCCTGGCCACCGGCGATTTCGGCAAGTCGCTGTCCTCGCAGCAGGACATCACCCCGCTCGTCCTTGACCGCCTGCAGGTCACGCTCATCCTCATCGGCCTAGCCATGGCCTTGGCGCTGGCCTGCGCGATTCCCATCGGTATGTGGTTGGCGCACAACCGCAATTCGCGGGTTGCCGGCTTGGTCTCTGCGGGAACGCAGCTGGGCATCGCCGTACCAAGCTTCTTGGTCGGCATCATCTTGGTGGCCATCTTTGCGGTCCACCTGGGCTGGCTGCCGGCCAATGGGTGGGTTCCGCCCAATCGCGGCGTGGGCGATTTCCTGCGCCACCTCATCCTGCCGGTCATCGCCTTAGCCCTAGTCCAGGGCGCTATGCTCACGCGCTATATGCGCTCCTCGGTGCTCGACGTTATGGACCAGGACTATATCCGCACCGCGCGCGCCCTGGGCGATTCCCCGCGTGAGGCCCTGCGCCGCCACGGGCTGCGCAATGCCGCCCTGCCGGTGCTGACGGTGTCTGGCCTGCAATTGACCTCGATGGTGGTAGGCGCCGTGGTCATTGAATCCGTCTTCGTCATCCCCGGTGTGGGCTCCATGCTGCTTGATGCTGTCTCCGTGCGCGATCTGACCACGGTGCAGACCCTCGTCATGTTGCTGGTCACCTTCGCGCTGGCAGTAAACATGCTTACCGATGTCGCCTACCGCCTCATCGATCCCCGAATCAAGGCAGGTGACGCGCGATGAAAATGCGTTTTTCCGGTTGGCTAGGCGCCGTGCTCGTCGGCGCGGTCGTAGTAGTCGCCCTCGTATCGCTGGTGTGGACGCCATACGATCCCACCCTCGCCCAACCTGGTAGCCGCCTGTCCGGCCCCACCGCGGATCACATCCTGGGCACGGACCGTTTCGGGCGCGATACCGCTTCGCGCATCATGGCGGGCGCGAAAATCACGGTATTCGTGGGGCTTATTGCCGTCGGCATCGCAGGGCTTATCGGCATCCCGCTGGGGATTCTCGCGGGCATGCGCCGTGGCACCTGGGTAGAGGCGCTGGTCATGCGCGGCGCCGACGTCGTACTCGCCTTCCCGGCGCTCTTGCTCGCCATTATTGCCGGCGCGGTCTGGGGCCCATCGACGCTCACGGCCATGATTGCCATCGGTATTTCCGGCATCCCGTCCTTTGCCCGTGTGGCGCGTTCTGGCACGCTGCAGGTAGTCACGCAGGACTATATCGCCTCCGCCCGCATCTCCGCCGTGCCGGGCTGGAAGGTTGCGGTGCGCCACGTCCTGCCGAATATCGCGGGCCTTATTATCGTCCAAGCCTCGGTGTACTTTGCCCTCGCCATCCTCGCGGAGGCGGGCCTGTCCTACCTCGGTTTGGGGACGCCTCCCCCGGCCGCCTCGTGGGGCCGCATGCTGCAGGATTCCCAATCGCTGCTGAGCACCGATCCCCTCCAGGCCCTCTGGCCAGGCCTTGCCATCGCCGCCACGGTCTTGGGCTTTAACCTGCTTGGCGATGCCCTCCGTGATGCCCTCGACCCCCGCATGAAAGGAGCCACGCGATGAGCCTTTTAAGCGTGCGCGATCTCAGCCTCAGTGCCTCCGAATCCTCCCTCGTCGGGCCTCTTAACTTCGAGCTCGAGGCGGGCGAAAAGCTCGGCATCATCGGCGAATCCGGCTCTGGTAAATCACTGACCGCGCTGTCCATCATGGGCTTGCTGTCCACGGGCATTTCCGCCACCGGCGAGGTCACAGTGGCCGATCACCAGATCATCGGCGCGCGGGATTCCGCTATCCGCCCGCTGCGCGGCAAGACCATGGCCATGGTCTTTCAAGAGCCCATGAGCGCGCTGGATCCCTTAATGCGCATTAGTGCCCAGCTCACCCACGCCGGCGCACACGATACCGCCGCGGCCCTAGAGGAAGTCGACCTCGACGCCGACCTCGCCTCGCGCTTTCCCCACCAGCTATCCGGCGGGCAGCGCCAGCGCGTCCTCTTAGCCATGGCCATGGCGGGCAGCCCCGACGTGCTCATCTGCGACGAGCCCACCACCGCCCTCGATGCCACCACGCAGGACGGTGTCCTCCGCGTCATCGAGCGCGTTACCGAACAACGCGGCACCGCACTGCTTTTTATCACCCACGACCTCAATGTCATCCAGCGCATGTGCCCGCGGGTGTTGGTCATGCGCGACGGCTACATCGTGGAAGAAGGCCGCACCGAGCGCGTGCTTACTAAGCCCCGCCACGCTTATACCCAAGAGCTGGTCTCGGCCTCGCAGCCGCCCGACTTCGCCCTCACCCCGGCGGGCGAGGGGAAGGATGTGGTGGTATTGGAGGGCATCGGCAAGCAGCATGGCTCCCAGGCCGCGCTGGCGGGGATCGATCTCCGCGTGCGCCGCGGCGAGCGGCTCGGCATTGTCGGTGGCTCCGGTTCCGGCAAGACCAGCCTGCTGAAGATTGTGGCGGGCCTGGATGCCCCGACCTCTGGAACCAGCACCGTGGACGGGCGCGTGCAGATGGTTTTCCAAGACCCGCAAGGTTCACTGAACCCGCGGCTGAAGATCTGGAAATCCATCGCCGAGGCCATGCCCGGGCGCCTATCCAAGGCCGAGCAGCGCGAGCGCGCCGCCGCCGCACTGGAAGAAGTGGGAATTTCCGGCAAAGCGCTCGACCGCTATCCCCACGAGTTTTCCGGCGGGCAACGCCAACGCATCTCCATCGCCCGCACGCTGTGCGGCGAACCGGATATTCTACTTGCCGATGAAGCCGTCTCCGCCCTCGATATGTCCGTGCAAGCCCAGGTGCTGGAATTGCTCGCCCGCCTCATTGAGGATCGCGGGCTGACCCTGCTATTTGTCACCCACGATCTCTCCGTGGTGCGCGGGCTCTGCGATAGGGTCGCCGTGCTCAACCGCGGCGAACTGGTCGAACACGGTCCCACCGAGCGCGTGTGGTCGAAGCCCGAGAGCGACTACACCCGCCGGCTCATCGCCGCCGCAGGGCAATAAATTCCCACGGCGTAAGGTGGTTGCGGTAGACGTTTTTAGCGAAAGGAGTCCCACAGGCTCGTGAGCATCGACCACCCTATCCCGCAACGCCCCAGCACCACCCAGTTGCTGACCGCCTTTAATACCGCCTCCGTGCGCTGGCCCGGTGCCCTGCGCGCGGCTTTGGCGCTGCTGATTCCCGGCGCCTTCGCCATGCTCACCGGCCACGACTACGCCATCTTGCTGCTGGCCACCGGCGCCTTTGCCGTGATTTTCGGCGAAGGCCATCCCTTTCGCACTCGGCCCCGCGTCATCCTCACCGCTGGCTTGGCCCTGACCACCGTGGCGACCGTGGGCGTGCTGGTCGGCCACCTCATTTTCGTCCCCGGGCACGGGCACTGGTGGCTGCTGCTCGCAGGTCTCTATTCCCTCCTGCTCGCCGCGCTCTGCGGCTTTATCCAGAACGCGCTGCGCCTGCCGCCGCCAGGCGCTTTCTTCCTCGTCTTGGTCGGCGGCGGTTCGGTGATGCTGGCACGGACGGATACGAGCGTTAGCCAGCTGTTCCTCTGGTCCCTAACCGGCGTGCTGGCCAGCTTGATTTTGGGCATGGCGCCCGCGCTCATTGATGTGCACGGCCCCGAACGCCGCGCCGTCGCAGCCTTGGAAAAGGCCACCGCCGCGTTTGTCTCCGGTGAAGATGATTCCCTCGCCCGCCACCACCAGGCCCAGACGGCGTTGTCGACGGCCTGGCAAGCGCTTGCCGATGCCGGCATTATCCGCGGCGGCCGCATCATCAACTCCGCCGCCGCAGGCCTGGTGGATCGCACCTTGCAGGCCCAAAGGCGCATCGTCGCGCATAACCGCGCGCTGGACTTGGGTTCTTCCTCCGATCTGCTGACTGATTACGCCACCGATGTGGATCCGCACCGCACCGCCATCCCGCACACCCGCCCCACCGGGCGCTACCGCATCTACCGCGCCGCGGTGCGGGATTCGCATGCCATGGTGACCACGCAGAAGATCGTGGTCTCCGCCGCCATCACCACGGTAGTCAGCCTGTCATTAGGTTTTGACCGCCCAGACTGGGGCGTGGTCTCCGCCTTCCTCATGCTGCAGTGGGGGCCAGACCACGTCGCCGGCACCGTCCGCGGCATCCACCGCATGCTCGGTTCCATCGTCGGCGTCATGCTGTTTTCTATCTTCCACTACTTCGGCGTGTCCGGGTGGAGCTTGCTCTTCGCCCTCGCCGCCTGCCAATTCTGCGCGGAGATTTTTGTAGCCAAGAACTACGCCATCTGCGTCATCTTCTCCACCCCGCTCGCGCTGCTGATGGGCAATTCCGCGCAGCGCCCCCTCTGGCCCACCATCCAGGCGCGCATCAGCGAGGTCCTCATCTCCATCATCGTGGCCACCATCGTGCTGTGGTTCTGGCAGCGCTCCGCGCCCATCCGCAACCAGCACCGCCTGCAAACCCGCGCCATGGAATCCATGTCCACCCTGCTCGGGCTCCTGTTTATCAATACTCCCGAAGAGGTCCTCGCCAGCCGCCGCGACCTGCAATACGAGTTGTTATCCGAGCGCCGCGCCATCCAATCCCTCGCCGCCGATAACCCCGCCACCGCGCGAGAATTGTGGCCGCGGCACATCGCCATCCAGCACGCGGGGTATTTCTTACTCGATTATTGCTCCACGCACCCGTTCAGGATGGCAAGCAGGGAGGAACTAGATGGCATCGTCAAGCAGATTCACGCCGCGCATGCCCACCCGCGCTAGCTTGTGGAATGCGTTGCGGTGCTGAACAATTGAAGCCACTACCCCTCGCCGAGCTAAGGACACCGTGACTTCTTCCTCCCGCGCCTATAAGCGCTCCCTCGAACCGCACGATAAGGGCAGCGCCGTCGGGCTCTACCCGCACAATATGCACCCCGGGCTGGTGCCCGGCATCAGCGTTGAGGACCAACGCAACCGCTTCGGCCTGGATAAATCGCTATTTTCCATCACCGCCGTCCTCATCGTGGCCTTCATTATTTGGGGCATTACCATGCCCGATAACCTGGCCGCCGCCTCCTCCACCGCCTTTAACTGGGCCATCACCAATACCGGATGGCTGCTGAACATCACCATGCTGCTGGCCACCGTGACCATGGCCTATATCGGGTTCTCCCGCCTCGGCCGCATCAAGCTTGGCACGGATACGGAAAAGCCCGAATTCAGCTACTTCAGCTGGGTAGCGATGATGTTTGGCGCCGGCATCGGCGTCGGCATCTTCTTCTACGGGCCCTCCGAGCCGCTATCGCACTACCTCAGCCCTCCCCCGCACACCGTGGATAACGGCAGCTCCGTCGAGGCATTGCACCAAGCGATGGCCCAATCGCACTTCCACTGGGGCATTTCCCCGTGGGCAGCCTATGCTTTGGTTGGCGCCGCGATTGCCTACTCCTCCTACCGGCGCGGGCGCGTTCCCCTCATCTCTTCCATCTTCCAGCCGCTCTTCGGCTCCCGCGCCACGGATGGTCCGCTGGGCAAGCTTATCGATGTCATGGCGCTTATCGCCACCCTCTTCGGCACCGCCGCTACCCTGGGGCTTTCTGCGATTCAAATCGGCGAAGGTGTCAGCATCATTCGCGGCGCAGGCCCCATGACCAATTCCGCGCTCATCATCGTCATCGCCGTTTTGGGCTGCGCGTTTATCGTCTCCGCAGTCTCTGGCGTCGCGCGCGGCGTGCGCTACCTGTCCAACTTCAATATCACCTTGACCTTGGGGCTAATTGCCTTCGTCTTCTTGGTCGGGCCCACCCTATTGCTGCTGAACCTGATTCCTTCGGGCATCGTGGTCTACATCAATCAATTCCTGCCCATGATGGCCAAGGGGCTGTCGTGGGGCGATGAGACCATTGAATTTCAGTCGTACTGGACGGCGTTCTACTGGGCCTGGTGGATTGCGTGGACGCCGTTTGTGGGCATGTTCGTCGCCCGCATCTCCCGCGGCCGCACCATCCGCGAATTCGCCGCCGTCACCATCTTCGCGCCCACCGCCATTTTGGCGCTGGCTTTTACCATCTTTGGTGGCACCGCCATTTCCTTCAATCAGGATGGCGTAGAGGGTTTCGACGGTGAATCCTCCAATGAGCAGGTGCTCTTTTCGATGTTCCAGGATCTCCCCCTTGGCACCATCACCCCGTTTATCCTTTTAGTCATCCTCGCGGTCTTCTTTATCACCTCGGCTGACTCTGCCTCCGTAGTCATGGGCACCATGTCCTCCAAGGGCGACCCGACCCCGAATAAGCTCATCGTCATCTTTTGGGGCTTGTGCATGATGGGCATTGCCATCGTCATGCTGCTGACCGGCGGCGAAGACGTGCTCACTGGCCTGCAAAACCTCACCATCTTGGCCGCGCTGCCCTTCTGCCTCGTGCTGCTGGCCATGATGGTGGCGTTCATCAAGGATTTGCGCTCTGATCCAATGTTTATCCGCCGCACCTATGCCCGTTCGGCGATGGACAATGCGGTCATGCGCGGCATCGCAGAGCATGGCGATGAATTCGAGTTCTCCGTCCAGCACGCCGAAGACGGCCGCGGGGCCGGGCATGACTTTGATTCCACCGCGGACCGCTATACAGAGTGGTACCAGCGCACGGATGAAGAAGGCGAAAACGTCGATTATGACTTCGAAACCGGCGAATGGTCCGATGGTTACGCCCCAGAGGATGAGGAGAAGTAATGGGTCTTCCCAGCGAGGTCGTCCTCGATGGCTACACCCTCATCGAGCAACACGAGATTGACCACGAATTCTTATTGCGCGGCTCGCCGCTTAGCACCAACATTCCCCTGCTCTTCGCGCTCACCATCGCCGGCATCGCGCTCGTCGCCGCCAGCTTATTCCTGCGCGGGCGCGGGCGGGTCATCGCTGGTGTACTGGGCGCGGTGCTCACGGTGAGCAAGCTGTGGTGGATGCCTTTCGCTTTGGCACGGCACTTCGATGACGGTCAGGTCTTTGGCTATACACTCAAGTACTTCCCGCAATACTGGCCGGTGGCCTCGGTCATTGTCGGCGCCATCGCGTTCATCGGCCTTGCCTCTGCCTTTATCCGACGGCCTTAGCCGCCGAGCACGGCACCTCCAGCGACCTGCCCACTACTCTGGCGCACGCGCAGTTCACAGGGATGAATTACTTCTGCACGCCGGCGGCCTCGCGCATGGCCTTGGTCTGCGCGGAAGGGTGCTCGTTTTCGGTGGCTAGGCGCTCGAAAGCCACGGCGGCGAGCGCTGCCGCCTGCATACCGAGCACGGAGTCGTCGAAACGCATCATCGGCGAGTGGTTCCACTCGCGCTGGTTTTCGGGTGTCGAAGGGTTGGCCGTACCCATCCACAAAAACGTGCCCGGCACCTGCGAAAGGACATAGCCGAAGTCCTCGGAGGCCATCATCGGGGCCTCGAAAGGCTGCATGTTTTCCGCGCCAAACATCTGCCCCCACAGCGTAGCGGCGAATTGATTCTCCCGCGGGTTTGTCTTCGTCGTGGGATACAACACCTCGAAATCCACCTGCGCGGTGCACCGGTGCGAGGCGGCCACCGAGCTGGAGACCTCGGTAATCATTTGGCGGACGGCGTCGATCTTTTCGTCGCGAAGCACGCGCACCGTCGCCCCCAGCGCCGCGCGATCCGGAATCGCGTTATACGCACCATTGCCCGCCCACAGGTTGGTCACGGTGATCACGATGGGCTCCAGCGCGTCGAAGCGGCGCGTGAGCGCGGTCTGCAGCGCCATCTGGATTTCCGCCAGCGCCGCGACGGGATCGATGGCATCGTGCGGGCGGGACCCGTGCCCGCCCTTGCCCAGCACCGTAATGGTTAGGTTGGACGAGCTTGCCATCATCGGCCCGGGAACATAGTGGAACGTGCCCCGATCCTGCGGGCCGACGTGCAGGCCGTAGGCGGCGATTGGGCGTCGGCCAGCGGCATCGAGCACGCCCTCCTCGATCATCGGTTGGGCACCGCCCGGGCCTTCCTCGCCGGGCTGGAACATAAAGGTGACATCGCCATGCAGCTCCTCGCGGTGCTCACACAGCATGCGCGCCGCCCCAACCAGCCCCGCGGTATGCAGGTCATGGCCGCAGGCGTGCATGTACTCATTGATCGACGCAAAGGGGCTGCCGGTCTGCTCATGCACCTCCAGCGCGTCCATGTCCGCGCGCAGCAGCACCGATACCGGCCGCTCGCCGCGCTTGCCACCGCGCAGCACCGCCACTACGGAGCTAAGGTCCTGCCCCACATGGATCTCGAGCGGCAGTCCCTCAAGCGCTTCAAGAACCTTTTTCTGGGTGCGCGGCAGGTCCAGCCCGATTTCCGGGTGTCGGTGCAAATCGCGGCGAATTTCTTGCAGGTCCTCCACCATGTTTTCGCCCATGTCCTGGAAAATCTCCGTCGCCGGCTGCTTGCCGATGCGCGCCCTTGTCACCGGCAGCGGCGGCAACTCCTGCGCTTGGCGCGGCGCGGACTTACGGCCGGGGTGGTTGGGGCGGACAATTTTCGTGGGATCAGTCATGTAGGCTCCTTTACTCGCTGTCATATTCGACATTACCGCAGGTTATCCACAGGGTGAATGGGCGGCGAGGCGACAGGTGTGACGCGTGGGGCGAGTTATCCACAGGCGAGGCGGAGCGGGCTTTCGCGTGGGTGGACGGTGGCTTAACCTCGCAGGCATGACCCGCTTGCAGGACTACGCCCGACAATTAACCTCGCCGATGGAGCTTCTCGGCGAGGTATTCGGCCTTGCCGAGACGGACCTGCGGCGGCTCGGCATTTCCCGGCAAGAATCGCGCGAATTGCTGCTGCTTGCCGATGCCTACTTCGGCCCCACCTCCTTCACCCGCCGCCAGCGCACGTGCCGGGAAACCAAGCACTGCTTAACCACGCTCAAGCTGATTGAAAAATACGTCTCCCGCACCAAGACTAAGCGAGACGCTTGGGCGCTGCGGGCGGAGTTGTGTGCGACGTCGCGGGACATCGACAAGCTGGCGCGCACCCGGCTCAAGGAGATGTATCCTCCCCGCCAGCCCCAGCGCGGGGTGCGCATGACCCGGCGCAAGGGCGGGCCCTCCACGCTGTCTATTACGGGCGATTCCGATTTCATCGCTGACCTGCACTCCACCATAGGGGAGGATTCCCCGCTCGAGGCCGTCGACCGCATCTTCTTTCGCGGTGGTGCCACGCGCCCAGTGGCTAGCACCAATATCATCATCCACCTCGATGAGCTGGATAAAATCTTAAGCGGCGGCGGTGAAGAGGTCACGCTGCAGATGACCAACGGTGCCGAAATTTCCGGGGCCAAGCTGGTGGAGAAAAAGCTTGCCGAGGTTGGACTTGTCACCCTCATTCATCCTTTCGAGGGCCCGGTCAACCTCTATAGAACCTCGCGGTTCGCCTCCGAAAAGCAGCGGCTGATGGCCGCTGCCGAAAACCCCTCCTGCCCGTGGGCGGAGTGCAATTACCCAGCCGATAAATGCCAGGTCCACCATCTCCAAGCGTGGAAGCACGGCGGCGAGACTAATATGGATAACCTGACCATTGCTTGCCCCTACCACAACGGCGTCAATGACGATGACCCGCACGCCCCACCGGTGCGTGGTCGCCTGCATCGCCACCGCGGCCGCATCGAATGGCTACCACCCTGGGCCTCGCCGCCCAGCTAGGTGCTCCCTTAGACTGGCGCCACTGATCTGGAGCCGGAGTGATTCTGCACTCGCCTGGAAAGCTGCGCTCCGCCTGCCGTCGCTTTTCAACTTGCCACCTCTATTAGCAATCGCTGGTCCAGCGGTTGCCGGTTTGGCGCGCCGTGAGACCTGTGAACCTGCGGTGTGGTCTGGGGCGTCGCGAGCAGGGTACGTTTTGGTGTGTCGTGGGCCCTGCGTGCTGGCGGTGCAATTTGGCGTGCCTTCTCGCTAGATCGAGGCAATGCCACGCCCTTTGCACTGCGGTGGAAGCAAAATGCGTGGTTGCCCAGAGATTAGCTGGGCAGCGGGCTTTTAGGCCTCGAGGAGGCTGCGGCCGAAGTAATCGGAGTCGTCGGTAACGCCGGGAAGTGCGTAGAAGTAGCCGCCGCCGTAGGGGCGGATATAGTCCGCCAGCGGTTCGCCCTCGAGGCGTTTTTGCACCGTAATGAATTGTCGCTCCAAGTCCTGTTGGAAGGAGATAAACACCAGCCCCACGTCGAGGGTGCCATTATCGCGCACGCCATTGTCGTAGTTATAAGCGCGGCGCAGCATCAACTGGTCAGCGGTTTCTGGGGTGCGAGGATTGGCCAAGCGGATGTGGGCATCGGTGGGAATGACATCACCGGTGGCATCATCGAGGTAATCCGGTTCGGCGTGCTCATCGCCGCCCGATAGCGGGCCGCCGGTTACGCGGTCGCGGCCAAAGATTTGCTCCTGCTCGGCGATGGAAATGCGATCCCAAAACTCGGTGTACATGGCAATAAGCCGCACCGCCATATAGCTACCGCCCGCAGCCCAATCGGGTTCATCCGAACCGGCCCACACAAGCGAATCATAATCATCGGGGCTGGGATTGACGATGCCATCCTTAAACCCCAAATGATTGCGCTGCGTGCCCGATGGCCGCGGGGAATTCATGTAACCATTCTGCCGCCAGCGCACCGCCACATCGCCGCGGGTATGGCGCAATATATCGCGCAGCGCGTGGAGAACGGTATCGCGTTCATCGGCGCAAATCTGTAAAGCGAGGTCGCCGTGGCACATTTCTTCTTGCAGGGAGTCATCTGCAAACGCTTCCATCGCGCGCAAGTGGGCGGGCTTGTGGGAGGCAAGGCCGAAGCGGTCATCGAAAAGCGAATCGCCCACAGCGAGGGTGATAGATAAATGATCGGCTGGAAGTTCAGGGCCCAACTCGCCCGAATCCATCGCCGGGTAAGCAATGCCATCGGGCGCGGGAGTGCCACCTGCGGTTAAGAAGCGTGCCCTTTCACTTAGCGTACGCAGGAGCTTGTCCAAACGGGCTTTTGTCTTGACCTGCACGTCCAAAGCCACGATTTCCGCGTATTTCTGCGGGGGATTTATGATGCCTTGCTGGTGTTCGCCGTGAAAATCTAGCGCACCCGGCTGATCCAAGGAATCGGCGGATTCCAGTGGAAGCGAGGTGGACTGCGCCTCTGCTCCGGGGGCAGCTGCGCCTGCGGCCGCGGAGGCGGCGAGGCCAGACAGAAAAGAGCGGCGGGAAAAGTTAAACGGGCACGGCACTAGTTCATCCTCCGAATAACGGTCATGGTGGCAACTGGGGCGAGCAGCTCATTCGCCTTGGCGACGCCCGCCTGCAAACGCAAGCGATCCTCCTGCGACCAGTCCTCAAAAGCCACGCTCGGCGTACCACCGTATTTATCGTCGAATTCCTCAGCAAGGGAGTCTAAGTCTGCGAGCTGATCGTAGATGGGCGCGGTGTCCAAGCCGCGATCCTCGACCAAAGAGCGCACGGGATCCAGCGTCATCCGCGTTGACATTATGATTCCACGCAGGGCGGTAGGCAGGGCGTGGGCGCCGAAATCGCGCTCGCCGCGCAGGTCAAAACGTTCGAACTCCTCCATCACCTCATGCGCGCGCAGCCCATAATCCGGGGCGGGGATAGCGAAATGGGAGGTGTCGAGGGCGTGGGCGGTCTGGTCGGTGGCATCGGCAAGCTCGGCGGCGGGGCGGGCGGCATCGCTCGGCGGGCGGCTGGACCACAGGATGCGCTCGATGTCTTCGTAGCCCTCCAATTCCGGGCCCGGCCACTCCGCGCTGGAATCGTCGAAGGAGCGGTAATACTCCAGGTAGTCCAGGTAGGCGGCTTGGGCGGCGGGGCGGGAGGACGCGGTGGCATCGGCAAGCGCATGGGCGCGCTTTTGCAACTCCGGCACGCGCTTTTCCTGCTCTTCAGCCTGCTTGATGGAAACCGCGGCAACCTCGTGATCCGTAATGGGAACCATCTTGGGCGCATTTCTCACCGTGGACCCCGTCACCGTGAAATCCTCCGACTCCACAGCGGAATCGTTGTGGAATACGCAGGTCAGATGGTAGGTCCCATCCTCCAGCTGCGGATTCCATTCGCGCACGGCAGGGGTGCCGACGCGCTCGAGGACCTGATAAGCGTTGCCCTTGTCATCTGAAACGTAGACCGTGAGGGCAAGCCCGGTAGTGTTATTGATCTTCCATTTCGCCTCGCCCTGCACGTCCTCAGGTGCCGGGCAAGAATACACATCGCGCACGGCGAGCTCGCGCGTGGGCTGCTCGCTGCCCTGCCCACTGAGCGTGGCCTGGGCACCCGTTTGCGGGATGGAAAGTCCAACGGCGAGCACGAATGCGGTGGCGAAACGGGAAATCTTCATCAATTAGAACGGAAATTTAGGCAGGTTTTTCAAATCCAAGCCGGGGTGACCACTCATGACCCAACCGATGATGCCAGCGGCTACGCCCAATGCGGCGAGAATACCAATAATGCCCACCTTGGTGGAACTGGATGCGGCGTGGTTGGTATCCGGCTGCTGGGCCTTATCCATCGTGGTCACGGCAGGAACGCCCTGCTCGGTGACCTTGGTGTCATTCATGCCATCGACAACCGGCTTCAAGTTGGTGCCAGCGCGCGAGGTGTCATCCACGCGCTCTACGGATTCATAATCCTCCGCGACGGTGCCATCGGTTTCATTGAGGAAGAGCTTCGGGGCCCTGTCTGCAGCCGCGAAGTCGAACATACCGGTGAGCTCACCCGCGCGGTCATCGAAGGAATCTCCGCCCAAGCGACCGAGACCCCAGTTGTCCTGGATGAACTTGGTCACCGAGGTCTGCTCGGTATAGGTGGAATCGATGTGGTTAGTCTTGGCGTAGGGAGAGACAACCAAGAGGGGCTGGCGGGTGCCGGGGCCGCACTGGCCGTTCTTATCGCCCTTGATGCCTACCTTCGCGGCAGCGGCGGTGCAGATTTCCTTGTCCTGGTGCGGATCAGTGGAACCGTTGAGGATTTCCGGCGCCTTGTGGTCGTACCAGCCATCGGAATCGTCATAAGCGATGACGACTGCGGTGGAATCCCACTCCGGGGAGTTTTGCAGCTCGTTGATGTAGTGAGTGATAAACGCCTGCTCATCTAGCGGGTTGGAGTAGCCGGCGTGGCCATCCTGGTAGTTGGAGGCCTTAAGGAAGGACACGGAAGGCAGGTTGCCCTGCTCGATGGCGGTATCGAAGTCCGCGAGGTCGTACTGGTGGTTTGCCTGGTCGGTCTTGCCAATCATGTCATCGCTGGACGGAGCTAGGTGGTGCGGGTTGGCGGTAGAGGCGTAGTACTGGAACGGCTCGTGGTGCGGATTGTAGTCCGTCTGATTCTGGCCGGTCAGCGTGGTGTGCGAAGAGCCGCAACGGGCGCGGGAGTCTTTCGTTGCCTTATCGGTGGGGCGGAATCCACCTTGGAACCAGCCCCAGGTGACGTCCTTATCGTTGAGTTGGTCACCAATGTTCTTGGAGTGCATCGCGGTGACCTGGTTGGTACCAGCGGAGGAGTTGTTGGAGCAGTCATCGAAAAGCGGGTCAGGGTCGCCCACCACGGTGGCGGTAGAACCGTCCTCGGATACGCCGGCCAAGGCGTGGTTCTTGCCATCCTCGATTTTCTGCTGGTCGCCCGTGTCCGGGTCGTGCATGGTGGCATCCGCAACGGTGCCGGAAATCAGGTTCAGCGCGCCCGGGGTGGAGGGGCCGAAGATGGTGGAAAAGCTATTGTCATTCAGCGCAAAGTTCTGCGCGTAGTTCCACATGCCGGTCACGGTATTGCCGTCGTAGTATCCCATGGTCATGCCGGGAGTGGCGTAGGAGCCTTCGCCATACTTATCGATGTCCGTGGAGACCGTCTCCGGGAACTTGTCCATCTTGCCGCCGTTGTAGGCTTCCTGCTCATCGGCGTAGTGGTGGTTCTGGTCCGTGGTCACGGCGTGTTCAGGCGAGATGCGAAAAGGATCGATGGAATTCGGATTGTCCTTCAGCTTGCCGCTGTTTTCGAGATTATCCGCTTTAGGGGTGTTGGCCTTGGCGGTGAACTTAGGGGCGGGTTTCTCGCTTCCCTGCAGCTTTTCGGTCTCGTCATTGAGCGCGTTCGGATAGGTACCGAAGTAGTGGTCGAAGGAAATGTTTTCGGAGTAAATGACCACGACGTGGTCGATGGGGGTTTTGGTTTCTGCCTGTGCGATACCGGGGACCAAGGAGGTCGTAGCAGCGGCTGCGGCGCACACTGCCACAGCGCGAGAGCGAAGCTTCATCTTATTTTCCGCCTTAAGTTAAACGAGTGAAACAAAGAGGGAGAAAGTGGCTGTGGCTCGCCGAAGAGTCATCGGTCGCTTTCGAATCGAAATTAAACGCCGCGAAACCATAAACCGCAAACACTCAAAAAGGGCATTCCCAGTCTCAGGAATGCCCTATATGTGCAGCTCAACCTCGCTTTTGCACAGCCGACGCCACAAAGATTGTTAACTGAAAGTTAAGGTACTATTACGCTGCGCTTTCCAGTGCCTAGTCGTCCGCGTCCGTCGACAGCGCCGCCACGAAGGCCTCCTGCGGCACCGACACGGAGCCCAAGGTCTTCATGCGCTTTTTACCCGCCTTCTGCTTTTCCAGCAGCTTGCGCTTACGCGAGATATCGCCGCCGTAGCACTTGGCCAGCACGTCCTTGCGCATGGCGCGGATGTTTTCGCGGGCGATGACCTTGGTGCCAATGGCCGCCTGGACGGGAACCTCGAATTGCTGGCGTGGAATCAGTTCCTTTAGCTTCTTGGTCATCTTATTGCCGTACCACTGGGCGGAATCGCGGTGGATGATGGCGGAGAAAGCATCCACTGGGTCACCATTAAGGAGGATATCGACCTTGACGAGGTCAGATTGCTGCTCGCCGGCCTCCTCGTAGTTGAGCGAGGCGTAGCCCTTGGTGCGGGATTTCAACATGTCGAAGAAGTCGAAGATGATTTCGCCCAATGGCATGGTGTAGCGCAGCTCCACGCGGTCTTCAGACAGGTAATCCATCCCGCCCATCTGGCCGCGCTTGGATTGGCAGAGCTCCATGGTCGGGCCGACGAACTGCTCGGGCACGATGACGGTCATGGAGACAATGGGCTCGTAGACCTCGTTGAGCTTGCCTTCCGGCCAGTCCGAGGGGTTGTGAACCCAGCTTTCCTCGCCGTCCTCTGCCACCACGCGGTAGGTCACGGACGGGGCGGTAGAAATCAGGTCGAGGCCGAACTCGCGCTCCAGGCGGTCGCGGGTGATTTCCATGTGCAGCAGGCCCAAGAAACCACAGCGGAAGCCAAAGCCCAGGGCGACGGAGGTCTCGGGCTCGAAAGTCAAGGAGGCATCGTTAAGCTGCAGCTTTTCTAGCGCATCTCGCAGGTCGGGGAAATCGGCCTGGGAGATGGGGAAAAGCCCGGAATAGACCATCGGGTCAGGGTCCTTGTAGCCCTTCAGCGGGGTCTCGGCGCCGCCGTGGGACCAGGTAACGGTATCGCCCACCTTGGTCTCGCGCACGTCCTTCACGCCGGTAATCAGGTAGCCCACCTCGCCAGGGCCCAATCCCTCACACTTTTGCATCGTGGGCGAGACGATGCCGATTTCCAGCAGCTCGTGGTTGGCGTTGGTGGACATCATCGTCACCTTCTGGCGCGGGGTGAGCTTGCCGTCCACCATGCGGATATAGGTCACCACGCCGCGGTAGGTGTCATAGACGGAGTCAAAAATCATCGCGCGCGCGGGGGCATCGGGAGTGTGCTCCGAGGAGGGTGGCGGCACCAACTCGCAGACCTTATCGAGCAGCTCGACCACGCCCTCGCCGGTCTTGCCCGATACCTTCAGCACTTCCTCGGGCTCGCAGCCGATGATATTGGCGATTTCCAGCGCGTACTTTTCCGGATCCGCCGCAGGCAGGTCGATCTTATTGAGCACTGGGATGATTTCCAGGTCATTTTCCATCGCCAGGTACAGGTTGGCGAGGGTTTGGGCTTCGATGCCCTGGGCGGCATCGACAAGCAGAATGGCGCCTTCACACGCCTCGAGCGCACGGGAGACTTCGTACGTAAAGTCCACGTGGCCGGGCGTGTCGATCATCTGCATGACGATCTGCTCGCCTGCCGATGCCCCAGATTGCGGCACCCACGGCAGGCGCACGTTCTGCGCCTTAATAGTAATGCCGCGTTCGCGCTCGATATCCATGTTATCGAGGAACTGGTCACGCATATCGCGCTCCGCAACCACCTTAGATAGCTGCAGGATGCGGTCTGCCAGCGTCGACTTTCCGTGGTCGATGTGAGCAATAATGCAGAAGTTACGGATCCGGGAGGGATCCGTAAACGTCGTGGCCGCAAAGTTTTTAGACATACGTCTACAATAGTCGACATGAATTCCGGCATGCTCACCCGTCTGCGCGAGGCGCTCGGAATCAGCGAGCGCGAGCCCGTGGACTCCGGCCTCAACCGCATCAACTCCCAGTTAGGGCTGGACAGATCCACCCAAAGCCGCGAGCCGCGCAAGGCCGCCTCCATCCAGGTCGAGGCCACCGCGGCGCACCCCCGTTCCATCTTCTTCTCCCCCGATATGGACGGCCAGGCCGATTCCGGCGAGGTCGTGTGGGTGTGGACGCCATCGGAAGGCAAGCAGTCCCCTCCCCGCGAGCGCGCCATCTTGGTGGTCGGGCGCACCCGCACCACCGTGACGGGCCTGCTCATTTCCGCCAATCCGGAGCATGCGCTTGACGATGCCTGGCTAGAAATCGGTTGCGGCGAATGGGACGCCTCCGGGCGCAATTGTTGGGTGCGCCTGGACCGTTTATTGGAGGTTTCCGAGGAACAGGTGCGCCGCCAGGGTATTCTTTTTCCAGAACGCAGGTTCGAAAGAATTGCCAACCGGCTGCGTTCGCGGTACCACTGGGCCTAATTCGGCGGCCTGGCGGCTGCGAACTTGGATCAGGGTCGGCTGCGCTGCTATTATTTGCGAGTTACTTACTTTCCGGGCGCGTTGGTCGGGGCGGGCAGGACCTTGGGTTCGCTCTTCGAATACCAGCGCCGAGCGGTTCCCGCACTTGGCGGGGATCGCGGGACACGTCCGGTGGGTTTGTTTCTGAATCAATCATCTTCGATTATCAAGAGGTATTTTCATGGCTAATATCAAGTCCAAGCAGAAGCGCGTTCTGACCAACGAGAAGTCTCGTCAGCGCAACAAGAGCGTGCGTTCCGCGGTTCGCACCGAGATCCGCAAGTTCCACGCAGCCGTAGAGACCGGCGACAAGGCTGCAGCAGAAAAGCAGCTGCGCGTTGCTTCCCGTGCGCTGGATAAGTCCGTTTCCAAGGGCGTCTTCCACCGCAACGCTGCTGCCAACAAGAAGTCCGGTTTGGCCACCGCCTTCAACAAGATGGACTAGTAACTAGCCTTCTTGTCTCCCCCCCCGAACAAAGCGCTGCCTGCGTGCAGCGGCTTGTTCGGGGGATTTTTATTGCGCCGTTTCCATTGCACCTGATGGATCTAGGCTAGATCATCGGCAAAGTAGGCCTCGAAGATCTTGCCCGCATCTGCATAGGCCACCGACAAGGATGTCCGGCCATGGGTTTCCACAAAAGTCTGGATGGCGGTTTGAAACTGCGTGTGGATGATATTGACCGCCGGGATGAGCCGGGGATCCGAGGCCCTCCACCCCTCGCGGGCTTGCAATGCTCGGCGGATGTGCATCATGACGCGCTCGTTTCGGCGCCAGTACATGGACAATAATTTCTCATCCTGGGAGAGCGCCCGGGCGGTCAATTGGGAAATTTCCGGGAAATGATCGTTGCCCACAGCGTGCTCAAATTCCGTGTTTGCCATGACTGCAGAATCCTCCCGCAGGCTACCGGTGGGCAGGCCAGCGGCGAAGTTTTGCAATTGCTGGTCGAACTTTTCCGAAACTTCTGGGCCGAGTACCGCTGACTCCTTGTCCTTGACGTAGTTAAAGAGGGTGCGCCGAGATATCCCGACGTCGTGCGCGAGCTCTTCCATAGTGAACCCGTCATAACCGTGGTCAATAACGAGTCGCAGTGCTGCGACTCGGATCTCTGAAATGCGCGGCATACTCTCTCCCCTCTTCCTCACGATATTCAACCCGTGGGAAACCCAACTATTCAACCCCATAAATATGGTATTTTCTTCACCTTATAGTCTTTCTCCCCACCAAGAAAAACCGACCCTTGGTAGGCTTCCCTAACCACTACGAATCGCCGAAGTTTCGGCATGCCAAAGCGGCATTCCCCGCCCACGACGGTAAAGCAGGCGCCAACTCAGATGTTAAGACAGCTACTGAAGCGGTAGCTTGCCCGCATGGTTATTTTGCACTGGAGCGCCCAGTTTATGGGCTTGTATGTTCGAAAGGGTGATAGTGTTCGTGTCTGCATGGGCGGCTAAGATAGGTGACCAATGAAAAACGTCAAGCCTCTGGTGAAATGGGCCGGCGGGAAACGCCAGCTCCTGCCGCATATTCACGCCGCCCTGCCCGCTGGGACCCCGCGGCGTTATTATGAACCCTTCATCGGCGGCGGCGCAGTTTTATTTTCGCTCACTCCGGCCTCCGCGCGGGTCAATGACCTCAACTCGGAGCTGATTAATTTATATGAGGTAGTGCGCGAAGGCGTCGACGAGCTGATTAGCTTGGTGTCGACTTACCCGAA
This sequence comes from Corynebacterium sp. KPL2850, assembly GCF_040225855.1. Taxonomy (NCBI): domain Bacteria; kingdom Bacillati; phylum Actinomycetota; class Actinomycetes; order Mycobacteriales; family Corynebacteriaceae; genus Corynebacterium; species Corynebacterium sp. KPL2850. The sequence goes on along the minus strand of NZ_JBEHFV010000003.1, from coordinate 41,216 downwards.
CGACGCCGATTTTTTCTATCGGCTGCGCGCGGTAGACCGCGATGCGGAACGGTTCGCGGCGCTTTCTGCTACAGAGCGGGCCGCGCGGACGCTCTATTTGAATAAGACCTGCTATAACGGCCTATACCGCGTCAATTCCGCGGGGCAATTCAATGCGCCTTTTGGTCGTTATAAGAATCCCACCATCTGTGATGCAGATACGCTGCACGGGGTCCACCAGTATTTTCGGGACAATGACGTCACTTTCACGCAGGGCGATTTCGCAGCGGCGGTAGCAGATGCCGGTGAAGGAGACTTTGTCTATTTCGATCCGCCCTATGACCCAGTCAATGTCACCAGCTCCTTTACCGGTTATCAAAAGGGCGGTTTTGACCGCGCGGAACAAGAGCGTCTGAAGGCGGTGTGCGATGACCTCGATGCCCGCGGGGCGAAGTTCCTCCTGTCCAATTCCGCCACGGAGTTTATCCGCGACCTCTACGCGGATTTTTCCATCGACACCGTTGCAGCCACCCGCGCCATCAACTCCGTGGGATCGCGGCGCGGCAAGGTAGATGAAGTGCTCGTGCGCAACTACGAAATAGGCCATGAGTAACGCACCGAGTGCACGGGAGCAGCGGGAGCTTCGCGCGCTTTTCGGCGTCCCAGCAGGCGAAAAGCTTGGCCTCGATGATTGGGGATGGCTGCGCATCTTGGCTTCGGGGTATGGCGAGGAACTGGAAGAGAAAGGATACTTCTACCTCACGGCCAAGGAGCTAAAGGAGCTTTCCGGCCGAGAACCGCGGTTGATGGCCAAGCACGATTTTTCCACCTCGCGGCCGTGGATTTTCAAGGAACTGGGCCTGGGGATCCTCCCGGTGAGCCGCAGCGAATACTTCATCGGGCCGTTGGACCTGTACGAACGGTTCCCGGAACCCACCCACGCCGGGGCGGGTTCTGTGCGCACCTTGGACATGCCCGCCGGCCTTGACACCCTTGATATCGAAAGCGTGAACTCGGAGTCGATGGCGTTGAATGTGGCATCGGCAAGCGGCATGCTTGAGCACTTCTTGGGATGCGAACCATTGCAGGCCACCGTTGCCGGGCGCATGTCGTCGCTGGAAATGACGATTCCGGTGCCGGATCTGGGGTTGGAGGTTAAGGTCGACCGCGCGCAGATGGAAATCGACGGCGGCTTTGAATCGCTCGAGCATTTGGTGCTGGTGGAGGCGAAAAATCACCTCTCCGAAGATTTCAATATCCGGCAATTGTATTTTCCGTACCGGCGCTTCCAGCAGTGGCTAACTAAAGCCGTGGTGCCCGTCTTTTTGGTCTACTCGAATGGCATTTTCCACCTGTACCGGTACGATTTCAGCGATCCCGCGGATTTTCGCAGCATCGCGCTGGTAGACCACGCCCGCTACGCGCTGAGCGCTTCGCACCTCAGCGTGGAGGATGCGCTGGGCATCATTGGCTCCGTCGATGCCGAGCCGGAGCCGGCGGGGATTCCCTTCCCGCAGGCCAATAGCTTCGAGCGCGTGGTCAACCTGGTGGAGCTCATCGCGCAGCAGCCGATGAGCAAGGAGGAAATCGCGGAGCAGTACGACTTCCATCTGCGCCAGGCAGACTATTACGCCAATGCGGCCTGCTACCTCGGGCTGCTGGCGCTTGCCGATGACCACTATCAGCTCACCCCTCGCGGTGACAAGGCCATCGCGCAGCCCCGGCGCGATGCGCGCAATGCTGCCCTGCTGCGCGCGTTAGCGGCGCGGCGGGTATTCCGGCAGGCGCTGGAAATGAGCCTGCGGCGTGGGAAGGTGGCGGAGACACACGAGATTGCGGCGGCGATAGAAGGACTCGGCTTGGGCGCTGGCACGGCGAGGCGGAGGGCCTCGACGGTGGCGCGGTGGATCCAGTGGGCGCTGGATGTGGTGGCAGTGGGCGAACCTGAAACCCTGCCTGGGCTTTAAGCCACGAGCTGCTGCACACCAGCGACCACGAGCGCGAGGCCAGCAATGATGAAGAACAGGCCCGATCCGATATCGATCCACGGGCCCGCGGCGATGAGCTTGCGGCGCACCGCATTCGTGGAAATCACCGTGGCCACCACGAGGAAGAAGGCGAAGGCCGATAGCGCCAGCGCCAGGGTTAAGGCGATGGCCAGCCACAACGGCGGGGATGCCGGCAGCTGCGGGGCGATCATGGCGGCGAGGAACAATACGATCTTCGGGTTGGACAGGTTCGTTGCCAGCCCCATCTTGAAGGAATGGCGCAGCCGGCCCAGCTTGGCCTCGGCGTCCTCCAGATCAACGGGCGGGTTGGTCCGCTGTTCGAGGCCGCTGCGCAGCGCCCGCCATCCCATGAAAACGAGGAAGCTGCCGCCGATTGCCTGGACCGCGCCTAAGATTCCGGGGAAAGCGGTCAGGAGGGCGGCCGCACCAAAGACCGTGGCGCCGCACCAGAACAACACGCCGATTTGAATGCCCGCGGCCGCGGCGATGGCATGGCGGCGCGACTTGGTGGCGTAGCGGGTGACCAGGATGATATCCGGGCCTGGCGAGGCCACACCCACCAGGTTCATCAGGAGGATGGTGAAAAATGAAGTCCAGCTCACTGCGCGGACTCGCCTTCCAGGCGGCCGAGCAGATCCTCGCGGCCAAACATGCGGGCCGAATCGATGGCGGTTGGTTGGCCGGCGGTAGCGGAGGCGCCGGCGTTTAGGAGGGCATCGACAACCGCGTCTTCTTTTTTGAAGATCGCACCTGCCAGGGGTGACTGGCCGCGATCATTGAGCAAGCTCACGTCGGCGCCGGCCTTCGCTAGCGCGGTGACGAGTTCCGCGTGGCCGTGGTAGGCGGCAAGCATGAGAAAAGACTGGCCTTCTTGGTTGACCAGATTGATATTGACGCCCTGGTCAATATAGTTCAGGAGATCCGGGTTTCCTTCCCGCGCCATGTCAAAGAGCCGGCCGGCGAATTCTTGCACTTGTTCCTCAGACATGGACTCTAGCTTAACGTGCCAATTCCGCGATTCGTTTTACGGCCGCCTCAACGGCGAATTCGGGCTCGCCACCTTGGCCTTTAACGGCGGCATCCAGTTCAGAGACGAGGATGACGGCGGCGGTGATGTCATCGGCAGTCCAGCGCCTGGCTACCGGTTGGGTCATTTTTACAACGTACGGGGCAAGCCCGGTTTGGCTGGCAAGTGTGTACTGGTCCCCGCGGGCGGAATACAGGCGCGCGATGGCACCCACCTTATTGGCCAAGGCCGCGGCGATGGCCACGGGGCTGGCGCCGAGTTGGAGGGCGCGCCGGCAGGTAGAGACGGCGGCCTCAACGCGGCCGGCGACGGCGGCATCGGCAATGTCCCAATTGGCTACCTCGGCCACGCCGACGTAATAATTACGCACCGCTTCCTGCGTCACGTTTCCACCAGTATCGGCCACGAGCTGGGAGATGGCGGAGGCAAGCTCGCGGAGGTCGGAGCCGACGCCGTCGAGTACCGCGTGCACGACATCCGGGGTGGGGCGAACGCCGTGGGAGGCGAACTCGCGGGTGGCCCACTGGCCCAGCTCATTGGGGTAGAGCGAAAAGACTTCGTGCACCTCCGCAATCTTGCGCAGCTTCGCCACCAGCTCGGGCGCCTTCTTCTTTTTCTTCAGTGTCTTCGCGGCCACGGAATAAACCACCACCATGGTCATGCCCGGCGCGGGATTAACGCAGGCGCGCAGGATGATATCGACTACCTCTTTCCCGGCACGTTCGCAGTCCGTGATGACGATGACGCGGTTATCGCCAAACAGCGACGGGCTGGTGGCCTCCAGGATTTCGCCCTCGGAAACCTCGGAGGCCTTGAGCGTCATCAATTCGGGGCGATTGGCCTCGCCTTCGGCCGCTGCCTTGTGGATGGTGTGGCGGGCGCGTTCGGTGAGGAATTCATCATCGCCGAGAATGAGGTGTACGGGAGGCATGCCCACCATTTTAGCGTTAGGCGGCAAACGCACCTAGACAAGCGATAACCCCCGCCAAGGTCAGCCACGGCCTGTGATAGAGCAGCCCGGCGATGACCCATCCGTACGCGAGGAGCGTAAATAGCGGGTGGGCGGTGATGGTGACCACGGGCAGGCTGGCCACGCCGTGGGCGATGGTATTGATCCACCACGCTGCGGGTTCGATGAGCTTCAATAATCCCGCGGCGATGATGCTCAGGGGGCCCAGCTGCGCGGCGATGGCCGCAAGCAGCCCCACCACGGTAATGGGTGCGGTGGCGGGTGCTACCAAGACATTGGCGAGGACTGAGACGACGGATACCTCGCCGGACATGAGGGCGATAAGCGGCAGGGTGAGGATATCGGCGGCAATCGCCACGGCGACAGCGCGCAGGAAGATGGCGGGCCAGCCGGTGACCGCGAGCTGCGAATAGATAAGCGGGCTCAGCATGACGATGCCGAAGGTCGCCGCACACGATAATGCAAAACCAAAGTGCACCGCGAGGTCCGAATCCACGAAAAGCAGGGTGAGGATGCCGAGGCTGAGCGCGTGGATGGGTTCCATAGTGGACGAGTGCAGCACCGCGAGCAGGCCTACTACCCCGGCGACGGCCGCGCGCTGCACCGACGGTTCAAGGCCCACCAAGACGACATAAATGGCTAGCGCGGCCAAGGACACCGCCACTCTGGTGCGCGGTCCGGCGGCGCACGCGGCGCAGACGATGGCGGCAAAGGAACAGACGATGGCCACATTGGCACCGGATACAGCGCTGAGGTGCGATAGCCCGGTATCGATGTAGAGTTCGCGGTCCGCGGGGCTTTGCAGGGAGGTATCGCCAAGCACCATGCCTGGGATAAGCCCCTGGCTGCTCGGGCCTACTGTCTCTAGTACGACCGCGCGGAAGTTATCGGCCACCCGTGCGGCCCAGCCGGCCAGGCCCGAAGGTGGCGCAGAGATGCTCAGGTGGGAGGCGTTTGCTATCACGGTCCCGACTCCGGGTTGGTCGGACTCGGAAAGCTGTACCGCTACCGTGACCTGCGTTCCGGCGGGTGCGCTCAGTGGTTCGGGGCTAAAGACCGGAAGCTGCGCGGGATAGCCCGGGACATCGAGCCGGATGAGCCAGCCGCCGGTGCTCGTTTGGGTCGGCGCGGTGACCACCCGGCCGGTGATCTCGCGGCCGAAATCGAAGGCGGCCGCACGCGCCTGCCGCACGGCGGCTACGAAGGCGGCGGCGCTGGCGAGTACGCCGCAAAAAATGGCTTGGCCCCAGTGCCGGGCGAGCAGGCATATCCCTACGACGCTGCCGATGCACGCCACGGCCCACCCCTGCCCGAAAACCAGCACCGCGATGACCGCCACCCACGCGGTCAGGGCGCCGGGAAGCAAGCGGAGTTCTTTCATCGCGGTGTGGCCTCTTACGTCTACAGCTGCACGTTATCTTTGAGCTTGGCAAACTTGGCAGGGCCAATCCCACTGACCTCGAGGAGTTCCTCGACGTCCTTAAAACCCCCGCGCTCTTCGCGGAAGGAGACGATGGCTTCCGCGGTGACCTCCCCTACCCCGTTGAGATCCATGAGTTCGGCGGCGGTCGCGGAATTGAGGCTGACTTTATCGCCGCCGGCGGGTGCGGCGGTGGGGGCATCGGCAAGCGCGGGGTCGGGCGGAGCACCTTGGGGCAGGATGTGGAGCTGCTGGCCATCGGCAAGCCGCTGCGCTTGGTTGAGCGTCATGGTCTCCGCCTCCGGCAAGGGCGTGGCGGCCGCGAGGGCATCGGCGACGCGGGCACCAGGCTCGAGGGTCTTCAGGCCGGGCGCTGCAACTTCGCCGACGACGGATACGACGATTTCGCTCGCCTCCGCGCTAGGCTCGGCGGTGGTACTGCCCATCGCCGCGGGTTCGGGCATGCCGGACTCATCCGAATTGCGGGTACTAAGGCCCAGCCAGATAATGACGCCCACCACCACAATGATGGCTACCGCGCAGGCCTGCCAGCGGCTGATGTGCACGCGCGGGCGCGGGTAATCGACATGGAGGAGTTCTTCCTCGCCGGTGGGTTGGGTAAATTCGCGGAGTCGTTCGCTGATTTTGGGTGCCGCCATAGCCCACAGGCTAGGAAGCCGCCGCGTGCGGTGCGAGAACGTGGGCGGAGGCGCTGTGGATAAGTCGTTGTAGGAAGCAACCAAACGGGTCCTGGCGGGGTGGTTATCCACAATCGGGGGTGCACAGGCCGTCGGGCTTCGCCCGTGCGTGCGAGGGCCTAGGAGCTAAATACCGCAGATACCCCAATGGCGGAGGGTCCAGCGTGCACGGCGAGCACCTCGGTTAAGGGCGTAGTGATAAAGGACGTGCCTTCTGGCAGGGCATCGCGCAAGAGGCCCTGCAGCTCGTCCGCCGCCTCGCTAGCCTGATTGTGTTGAATGGCGATGAAGGCTGGATCCCCGGCGGCGCGGGCGGCGATGATCTCTACCACCTTGGTAAAAGCCTTTGTCTGCGTGCGGGTTTTTCCCACCAATTCCAGTTTGCCGTCCACGATGGACATAATCGGCTTGGTGGCTAAAAGCGCGGTGGACAACATGGCGGTGGCGGCAGACATGCGGCCCGAGCGGCGCATATCCTCCGTGGAATGCAGGTACACCCAGGTAGCCGCGCGCTCGATGCTGTCTAACGCCGCCGCGTGGCATTCTTCCAGCGCTTCGCCTTGTGCCGCCTTGGTGGCCGCCGCCATTGCCGCAGCACCCATGACCATGCCGGCCGAACCGGAATCGATAACCCGCACCGTATCGGGGAAAACCCCAGCCGCGGCCACCGCCGCCGACCACGTGGACGAAAGCTCCTTGGACAGGTGAATGGCGATGACGCCATCATCCTGTGCCTTTTCCATCTCCCGGCCGTAGGCCGCGGCCAATTCGAGGGAGGAAAGGCCCGAGGTGGTGCGCAGTTTTCCGCCCTTATCCTCGGTATCCATCACGTGCAGGTCAATAACGGTGATATCGAGTTCTGCAGCAATCTCTGGGGGCAGGCTGGCCGCGGAGTCAGTAATGACGCGAACGGTCACTAGGTATCTGCCCCTCCATCACCGGTGACCTCGCCACCCATATTCCAGCCGTCAAAGTACCACTGTGCGCTCGCCACCGTCTCCGGTGTAAATTCAAGCGAGTTTACGGGGGTTTCCGGATTGAAATCCGGGCGGGCGGTGAGCTGCGACCAGTGGGTATTTTTCAGCCCGGACAAAATGCCGTACTGGCCGTGATCCAAGCCCAACAGGTGGCACGTCAGCGCGGAGATTGCGCCACCGTGGGCGACGATGAGCACGGCTCCGTCATCCCAGCCGGAAAATTCCTGCATGAGCTCGTCGACGACTGGGCGTGCGCGCCGCGCCACATCTACGCGGGACTCGCCTTCTGGCGGGGCCCAGGTGGGATCGTGGCGCCAGATGGCGCGGGCGCCGGGAAATTCAGCATCCACTTCGGCAGAGCTTTTACCCTGCCACTGCCCCAGATTGGTTTCGCGCAGGCGAGGATCCGTAGAAAAGTCCAGGCCGAGCGATTCTGCCACCACCCGCGCGGTTTCTCGCGCGCGCTGCAAATCGGAGGCGACGATTTTTACCACGCCCTGATCCCGGAGCAGGCGGGCGGCGGCGCGGGCCTGCTCATAGCCGACATCGGAAAGCTCAGTGTCCAAGTGGCCCTGCATGCGGCCGGAGGCATTGTAGGTGGTTTGTCCGTGGCGGATCAGAATCAGGCGGCGGCTCATGGTGGGGTTAAAGCTCCTCGTCCTCGCCAGGGGCCTTTTGCGCCAATGGCAGCTCATCAATGGAATCCACGGTGCGCGGATTGATGCCGTTGGTCCAATCGCCGGGGCGCTCGGGTGGCTCAATGCCCTCAATGTCCACCAAAGGGCAATCGTGGTAGAGGCGGTCGAGCCCATAGTGCTCCCGCTGGTCCGTGCGCTGCACGTGGATGACGATATTGCCATAATCCAACAGCACCCAGCGGTTTTCGCGGTTGCCCTCGCGGCGCTGCGGCTCGACGCCCTGAGCCGTCATCTGGTCCTCCACCTCATCCACGATGGAGCCGACCTGGCGCTCATTATCGGCAGAAGCCAGCACAAAAACCTCGGTGATGGCGAGGACATCGGAGACATCGATTGCAGCGATATTGCTTGCTAGCTTGTCCTGTGCGGCATGCGCCGCGGTTGCCGCCATGCGGCGGGCGAGATCAGAAATAGACAATGTATAAAAATTCCCTTTTCGCGTCTGGTGAGGAAGTGTCTTTTAGCTGTCTATTCTTGCACGTTCGGCGCGATTGTGCCCAAACTTGAACTATAAAGGTTTATCCGGCTGCGCCGAGTAGAGGTTATTTTTGGTGATGTATTGCACCACCCCATCCGGAACCAGGTACCACACCGGGCGGTTTTGGGCGGCCCGCTCGCGGCAATCCGTGGAAGAAATGGCCATGGCCGGGATATCGATAAGGTTGATATCCTCCCGCGAACCGGCGGGCAGCATGTCCGTACTCAGCTCGTAGCCCGGGCGCGTGACGCCCACGAAGTGCGCCATTTCCAGCATCTCTTCCCAGTTATGCCAGCTCATAATGGATTGCAGGGAATCCGCACCGGTGATGAAGTAAAACTCGGTGTCCGGAAAAAGCTCGCGCAGATCCCGCAGGGTATCGATGGTATAGGTAGGGCCCTTGCGGTCGATGTCCACGCGGGAGACGGTAAAGCGCGGGTTGGAGGCAGTTGCCACCATCGTCATCAAATACCGGTGCTCCGCGGCGGTGACCTCGCGGGAGGCCTTCTGCCACGGTTTGCCGGTGGGCACAAAGACTACGGTATCGAGGGCAAAGCGGTGCGCCGCCTCGCTGGCGGCGACCAAGTGGCCATTGTGGATTGGATCAAAGGTGCCGCCCATGATCCCAATGCGCTGGGAATTAGTCATGGCTGGAGAGTATAGCCGCTACCCTGCTGGGGAGTTAAGCCAGCCAGCCACGGTATCGGCCACGCGGGCATTGTCCTGTTCCACTGCCGCATCGCCTTCGCTATCGCGGAAATATGAGGCGTGGTGGGCGGCCTTGGTGGCCAGGGCGTCTTTGGCATTGCGCAGGTTGAGGTCGCAGACGAAGTCGCCGGCAAGGCAGTAATCGATCCGGCGATCGGCCTGCAGTGCGGCGCTGTGAGGAATGAGATATCGCGGAATCGGCCCGGCCATGCCGTCGGGACGCCGCAAGGGATTGCCCAGGTAGATCGCCCCGGCAAGCTTGTCCTGGGACGCGAGGTAGCGCTCCGCGCTGGTGGCGATAATGGCTCCTTGCGAATACCCAGCGGTGATATAGCGCGGGCTGCAACCCGTTTCCTCTTCGTACTTCTCCACCACGCGCGGCGCGTTGTTCATGCCACTGCGCAGGCTCTGCACAAAGCCGACGGTGACCTGATAGACCAGCTCGTGCAAGGGGTGTTCCAGCAGCACCCCGCCCAAGCGGCGCATCAGCTGCAGCGGGCCCAGGTTTTCGCCCTCTTGGGCCAACGGTGGAAGGTTCATAGAGGCCGGATATGCATCCGCATCCAACGCCAGCACGTAGGCATTATCCATGGTTCCGGGGTGGCGTTGTTCTACCAGGTGGAAGAGCGCTGCGAGGTTGGGACCTTCATAGCCATTGGATTCCGCGCCCTGGTCCGAATAGCGCTGCGGGCCGAAGTACTCCCCGTGTTCCTCATTTTGGTCCGAGCCGCGCGCGGCAAGGAATACATAGTCGGGGCAGGTCTCGGCCGGCGGATGAGTCTCCCCCGCTGCCGCGACAGGTGTGAGCACAGACATGCCAAGCGCCGCCGTGGCGGAGATAGCTACAAAGCCAGCGGCGGCGCGAGAGAGAGGAAAAAGGCGCACGTTCTTATGGGCGTACGTGACCGGTGCCTTGGAGGACCCACTTGGAGGAGGTCAGCTCCGGCAGGGCCATTGGGCCACGAGCGTGCAGCTTCTGGGTGGAAATACCGATTTCTGCACCCATGCCGTAGACCTCGCCATCGGTGAAGGCAGTGGAGGCATTCAGCATGACGGCTGCGGCATCAACCTCGTTGCCGAACTTGACCAAGACGTCCGCATCCTGGGCGGCGATGCCCTCGGTATGGCCGGTGGTAAATTCCGCGATGTGGGCGATGGCAGCGTCAACGCCGTCGACCACCTTCGCACAGATATCCATGGACAGCGACTCTTCGCGCCAGTCCTCCTCGGTAGCCTGAACAACGTCCGTGGCGCCGAAGCCCTCGAGCTCGTCTACATCACCGTGGACGGTGACGTCTGCGTCCTGGAGGGCGCGGACGATACGCAGCTTGGTGGCATCATCAAGCGCGGCATCAATAAGCACGCACTCGGTGGAGTTGCAGACAGAGGTGCGGCGGGTCTTGCCGTTGATGACCATGTCGATGGCCTTGTCCATATCGGCCGAAGCATCGATGTAGAAGTGGCAGTTGCCGGTACCGGTCTCGATGGCCGGAACGGTAGCGCCGGTAACTACAGCCTCGATGAGCTTGGCACCGCCACGGGGAATGACTAGGTCCACCAAGCCGCGGGCGGTAATCAAGTCCTGGACGGAATCGTGGGTCTCACAGGGCAGGAGCTGGACTACCTCGCGCGGCAGATCAAACTCTGCAAGGGTGTCCTGCAGGAGCTCCACCAGCTTGGTATTGGAGTTGCGCGCGGACTTGGAACCGCGCAGCAGCGGCACGTTGCCGGATTTCAAAGCGAGGCCGAAGGCATCCACGGTGACATTCGGGCGGGCCTCGTAGACCATGCCCATCACACCGAGCGGGACTCGCACCTGCTTCATCTGAATGCCGTTATCCATGGTACGTCCCTGCAGGATCTCACCTACTGGGTCTTGCAAGCCAGCGACCTGGCGCAGGCCATCCGCAATGCCTTCGACGCGGGCAGCGTCCAAGGTCAGGCGGTCAATCAAAGAATCGGACATGCCGCGCTCGCGACCTGCCTCAATATCCTGCTGGTTGGCAGCAAGGATGTCATCGGTGTGGGCAATGAGGTTTTCGGCTGCGCGCTGCAAGATTTCATTCTTGCGCGGCGTGGACAGCTGCGCCACGACGGGCGCAACGTCCTTAGCAGCACGGGCTTTGGACAGAACTTCTTCGCGTTCAGTGTTGCTCATGTCATACCAGAGTAACGTACCCGCCCGAGTTTTTCAGCCACCCGCCTCGTACCTCGCCCTTTACCCAAATTGGGCAGGCCACGCAGAAAAACTGCCCCCTCTACCCTCACCCGAAAGTGCGGTAAAGCTCACAATATCAAAGCCTATTGTTCAATTGCTTGAAATACTTGCTTGGGTATGTTTATTCTTTGTTTGATAAGTTTCACTCTGAAATAAGGAGCACTCATGAAAAAGAACGTGGCCAAGCTGGGCCTGATGCTGACCTTGAGCGGGGTCGCCCTCGCCGCCTGCAGCTCGGATGACGGCGGCAATGGTTCCGACGCTGGCTCCGGCTCGGGCGACGACCAGACCATCAAAGCCGTCGCAACCACCACGCAGATCTGCGATTACCTCACCCAGATTGCGCAGGGCGGCATGACGCTCCACAAGGTGGATTCCAGCGGCGAGGAAACCACCGAGGGCGATGGCGATACCACGCTCGATCTCACCTGCCTATTGGCGCCGAACGCCAGCGCGCACGAGCACGAGATGACCCCGCAGCAGATGAGCGCCATGGCGGATGCGGACTTCCTCTTTAAAAACGGCGTCGACCTCGAGCACTTCCTCGATAACGCCGTGGAGTCCTCCGGCTTCGATGGCGAGACCATCGTCACCGCAGGCGATGACGATTCCAACCACAAGGTAGACCTTCGCCCGTGGCCCTTCCCCGGCGAGGACGGTGAGGAACCAGAATTCACCCACGATCCGCACGTATGGACCTCCCCTAAGAACGCCAAGATCCAGGTAGAAAACATCGTCGATGCCTTGGCCGATAAGGAACCTTCCGTTAAGGAGGTCGGTGAAAAATACACCAAGCAGCTCGATGAGCTGGATAAGTGGGTAACCGAGTCTTTGGAGACCGTCCCTGAGCAGGACCGCGTGCTCTTTACCTCGCACGATGCCTTCGGCTACTTCTCTAACGACTACGACGTGAAGTTCATCGGCTCCGCGCTCACGGACTTTAATAACCAGCAAGACGCCACCTCTTCACACATCGAGGACGCCGCCAAGGAGGTCCGCGATTCCGGCGCCAAGGCCATCTTCGCGGAAAACTCCAATAACTCTAAGTCCATCGAAGCCATCGCTCGCGCCGCTGGGGTCAAGGCTATTACGGATGAAGACGCGCTATACGGCGACTCTTTGGGCGTGCCGAATAGCGACGGCGCCACCTACATTGGCTCCATCATCCACAACGTCACCACCCTCGTAGATGCCTGGGACGGTGAAGCGGCCGATCTGCCAGAAAGCCTGGACGACGCACAATGAGTGCACCGCTTTTAGAGCTTTCCCACGCCTCCTGCGGCTATGGCACCACCACCATCGTGGAAGATGTCTCCTTGACCATCCACGAAGGTGAGGCCATCGCGCTGTTGGGGGCTAATGGCGCTGGTAAGTCCACGCTCCTTAAGGCCATCGCTGGCCTTGCCACGCTGCGCGGCGAGCACCAGCGAACGGCCACGCTGGGCTATGTTCCCCAACACCACACCTGCGATCCCACCTTCCCCGTCACCGCCGGCAGGGTCGTGGAAATGGGCCTGCTTACTAAGGCCTCGTGGTGGGAGCGCATGGGCAGCATGCGACGCCTGCGCCCGCAGATCACGCAAGCGTTAGAGCTTGTCGGCATGGCGGATAAGGCTAAAACGCGCTGGGACAAGCTTTCGGGCGGGCAGCGCCAACGCATATTTATCGCCCGCGCACTCGCCGCCCACCCGGATCTCGTGCTCATGGACGAGCCCTTCAATGGTCTGGACCAAGACAGCAGGCAGGTGCTTTTAGGGATCATCGGCAAGCTTAAGGAAAGCGGGGTTGCCCTGCTCATTTCCACCCACGATCCCATTTTGGCGCAGCGCGCCTGCGATGCCGGAATGCTCATCGTGGACGGTCACAGCGAGGTCCTCGATACCGAAGATGCAGTCGAGCGCTACCTGGAGGCCACGTCGGTATTGCAGGGGGAAATGTGACGCTTCTGCTTACCGCCCCCTATATGCAGCGCGCCGCCCTGTTTTTGCTGTGCGTAGCCCTGACCGGCGCGGTGGTCAGCGTGGTAGTCAACCTGCGCCGCATGGAATTTAGCGTCGAAGCGCTGGTCCACTCGGTATTCCCGGGCATCGTCATCGGCTTGGCCGTGGCGGGTTTTCCCGGCATCTTGCCCGGCGCCGCCGTCGCCGCAGGCATCGCGGTGCTCATTTTGGCGCGCCTTAACTCCGGCGGCGATGGCCACGATCATGAATCCGGCACCGCCGTGGTGCTGACCTTGATGTATGGCATCGGCGTGGTCATCAGCCTCGCCGTGGGGGATCGCTCCGGCCAGCTGGAGGCCCTCATGTTTGGCCGCCTGCTCGATATCACCACCGACCGCATGGTGCCCTCTGTCATTTTGTGCGTGCTTGCGGCCCTGCTCATCCTGGCCACCTGGCGCTCGCAAATTGCCGTGGCCTTTGACCGGGAATCCGCGCGCGCAACCGGCATCCGCGTGGGCTGGGTCGATGTCATCGCCAACGTGGCGGTGGGCCTTATCGTCGTCGCCGCTAGCTCCGCCATCGGCGTTTTGCTTGTTTTAGGTTTCGTCGTGGTTCCAGGCTTGGTCGGGCGCGTGCTAGCTAGTACCCCTGGGCAAATGCTCTGCTGGGCACTGGTTGGCGCGGTACTAGCCGTATGCGTGGGCCTGTGGCTCATGCTCTCGGTGACGTCCCACCAGATTTCCCCGCAGGCCATCGTCGCACTCTCACTGTCCCTGACCGTTCCGCTCGCACTTCTAGGCAGGCGCATATGGGTGTCTTAACTTTGCCATTCTTCGAAGCCATCGCGGTGGGCTGCCTCTCCGGACTGGTAGGTACGCTCATGGTGTTGGGCAATCGTGTCTTTTTTGCTGAAAGCCTCTCCCACGGCACCTTTCCCGGCGCGGTCATCGGCGTCGTCGTGGCCAATGCGCTGGGCGCTAACTTGAGCGATGGACTCATGCTCGGTTCCGTAGCGGTCTGCATTCCGCTGGCGATTTTCATGCATTACCTGGGCAAGGTGCACGGAGTATCCTCCACCGCTGCGGCGGGCACGACGCTTACCCTAGGCTTTGCACTGGGCATTTTATTACTGCGCTGGTTCCAGCCGCTGCCGCTGCACGTCGATAGCTTCCTGGTGGGCTCGCTTACCACTGTCAACCACCGCGATGTCACCGTCGCGGCCGGATTGGTCATTATCTGTTTGCTTGCGGTATTGGCTTGCCGGCGCCGCCTCTTCCAAGCCTATTTCGACCCCACCACCTCCCCGCATAGTGGGCTTTACGATGCCCTAACGCTGGGCCTTATCTGCTTGACGATGGCCGCCGTGATCCCCGCCGTCGGCACCATTTTGTCCATCGCCTTGCTCGTGGCCCCGGCCGCGGGCCTGCGCCCGTGGGTATCGCGGCCGGAGGCGTTGCTCATCGGGGCGGCCATCATCGGCATCACCATCGCGGTCGCCGGGCTTTTTATCGCCGCGCACTTGAGCCTTTCGGCAGGCGGCACCATCGCTATCGTGGCGGGCGTGTTTTACCTCGCCAGCATGGCGGCCTACAAGGCTGTCTCCTAGCGTGCGGAGCTGCATGGCGCCGCTCGGCGTCTGGCGCCTTGGCGTTAACTAGCCGAGGCGAGGCGGACGGTGATCTCGCGAGCCGCCACCTCCGCCAGCGACATCTCTCCGCTTTTGGTCTGCACCGTCAACAGGCCGGCCACGCTATCGCTTACGCGCAACTCATTGCCCAGCTCCACCCCAAAGCGGTCGAGGTAGCGCAGCAGGCCTGGATCCTCATCGCAGACGCGCTCCACGGTCACGGGCGCATCGAGCGGTGCGGTGGCGAGCGTGAGCGTGCCGAGGTCCTCGATCCCGCCGCCGACATCGGGAATGGGATCGCCGTGTGGATCGCGGTCGGGGGATCCCAGCAACGCATCGATGCGGCCAATAAAGCGATCGGAGCACGCGTGCTCGAGGCGGTCCGCATCCTCGTGCACCTCATCCCAGGAATACTCCAGGGTTTCAACCAAAAAGGTTTCTAATAGGCGGTGGCGGCGCACCATCTGCATCGCCAGCTCGCGGCCCGCAGGGCTCAATGAGACGCCCTGATAGCGCTCATGCTCCACCAGCCCTTGGGCGGCGAGCTTTTTAATCGCCTCTGAGGCAGTAGGCACCTTTTGTTCCAGGCGCCCCGCCACATCCTTCAGCGCTACCGGGGCGCCACCGGAGTGTTCCGATAAGTCCCAAAGAACCTTGAGATAATCCTGGCTGCGGGTAGGGAGTTGTTCTAGGTGCATATCCGCCATCTTAATAATCGTACTTGCGTCGTCCGTGGATAAGTGTTAGCTTAGCAGTAGTTCAACTCATTGAACTTTTATTTTCACTTGCCACGGGCAGTGGGCGGTACGTCCTTTCTTCGGTACACACACGACGCACTCAGCCATCACTGTCCGTGGCTTTGATCTGTTCTAGTATCCCACCTCCGGGTCCACCTGGGTGGGCATGGGCTCGCCCTTGTCCCACGCGGCGGCATTGGCATTGAAAATATCGCCCATGTGGTACTGCGCCACATGCTTTGTCGCCCCGATGTGCGGGGTCATGGTGCAATTGGGCAGGGAGAGCAACGGGTGGCCATCGGGAAGCGGCTCTGGGTCCACAACTTCCAAGCCGGCCCCGGCGATTTCACCCTCGCGCAGGGCATCCACAAGGTCATCGGTAACCACGGTGCTGCCACGCCCGACGTTGATAAACAGCGCGGACGGTTTCATGGCGCGAAACTTGGCGGCATCGATAAGCCCCTCCGTTTCCGCCGTTGCGGGGAGGATACAAAAAATAACATCAGCCTCGCCCCACACGTGCGCGGCATCAGCCATGGCCACCACCTCATCGGCGCCCTCCACCGGGCGGCCGGAGCGATTCACGGCGGTGATGTGGACCCCAAAGGGCTTGAGCAAGGCAATGAGCTGCTTGCCGATGCCCCCAGCGCCCAAAATCGCAACCTTCTTCGGCCCCTGCTGGTCATAGATCCACTCTTGCGCCTCATCCAGCTCCTTGGCCACCGACCACGTGCCGGCCTGCGCAAAGGCCTTGTGCTGGTGCGCCTGGGAAAGCAGCAGGCCTAGGGCGCATTCGGCCACAGGTTTGGCAAAGGCGCCGGCGGAATTGCACCACGGCAACCCCTCAGGGGTAATCAATCCGGCATCGATGAGTTGATTGACGCCGGTAAAACAATGCTGCACCCAGCCGATATTGTCCGGCATCTCTGGGATGCGGCGCGGGCTGGGTGTGGTATTGACATAGACCTCTGCGTCGTCGAGGTTTTCTACGCGCTCGTGGCCGGCAGCACTCAAGTCATCGACCGTCGGCTGCCAGGTTTCTGGTCCCATAAAATACTTCATGGGAACCAGCGTACGGTACGCGGCTAGATGCGCGAGGCGAAGTTAGACAGGTAATCCGCGTGCACGACCGAGCGGCGCTTATCTTCTGGCAGCTCGCTCATCTGCATGCCCTTGATGGCGTTCAATTCCTCGGAATCGAAGCGCACCTCGCCGCGGCCGATAACCTCGCCCTTCGGGCCCAAGATATCGATGATCTCGCCCTTGTTGAATTCACCGCGGACATCAGTAATACCCACGGCGAGCAAAGAGGTACCGCCCTTGGTCACGGCTTCCTTCGCACCCTCATCCAGGCGGACGGCTCCGCCGGTATCGGCGCAGTAGAGCGCCCAGAACTTCCAGGCCGAAAGCTGGCGTTCCTCGCGGGTGTGGAAGACGGTACCCACGGAGGCATCGGAAAGCGCGGGGCCAATATTATCGGTGGAGGTCAACAGCACTGGAATGCCGCCGCGGGTGGCCAGGCGGGCGGCGGAGACCTTCGTGGCCATGCCGCCGGTGCCGACCTTGCCGCCATCGCCGGCAACAACGCCCTTGAGGTCCTTACCGGTGCGCACCTCGTCGATGAACTTCGCATCCGGCTCGGCCGGGTTCTTGTCATAGAGGCCATCAACGTCAGAGAACAGGAAGAGCGCGTCTGCGCCCACCAAGTTGGCGACCAAGGCCGATAAGCGGTCGTTATCGCCAAAGTGCATCTCCGAGGTAGCAACGGCGTCGTTTTCGTTCACGATGGGAATGGTGCGCAGCTGGCGCAGACGGTCAATGGTGCGCTGCGCGTTGCGGGCGCGGTCGCGGTGCCCGGCATCAGACGCCGTAAGCAGCACCTGACCGATGGTGCGCTGGTAGCGCGCGAAGGACCGGCCCCACTCATAGGCGAGGTGAACCTGACCCACAGACGCCGAGGCCTGCTTCGTAGCCAGGTCGGTGGGGCGCTGGTGCAGGCCGAGCGGACCCATACCGGCGGCAACCGCACCGGAGGAAACGATGATGACATCGGAGCGTCCCATGCGTGCGTGGACAGCATCAACGATGTGGTCGATCTTTTCCTGCGCCACGCGGAAATTCTCATCCGTCAGCGACGAGGAACCAATCTTGACAACGACGCGCTTCGCCTCAGCGATAGAGTTGCGCAATTCGGATTCAAACCCGGAGGCTATCGGGTTTTCATCTAGGGCTTCGGGGAACGGAGTATCAGCGGTAGGGCCATCAAACGGCTCTACGGGGAGCGGAAGAATGGGCTCTTTCTGTTGATCAGCAGACATAACTCAATAGTGTACAAAGCTTATGCCGCCCGCCCCCTTCATTGGGGCACATTTCCCCCATGTGCGCAGTATAATGCGTCTGAACTGGGGGCAATCATCCGGTGGAATTGCCCCCACTTCCCTGCCTCAGGAGTTAACGACTAACCCTGCCACCGGTCACGGTTAGCGCCTTCGCGGGTGATCTCTTCCTCGTCCCCGTAGTCGAGTTCATCGACCAAGCCACGCCGGGCTTGGGAGGCACGCTTGCGCTCCGCCGCCGACACACGGTTGGTGCCCTTGAGGCGGGCATCCTCGCCGCGGCTGGCCATAGTGGGATCGCCGCCTGTCATCGGCTCCCACTCGAAGGTAATGCCGCCGATGGTCACGGGGCAGCCTTCCACCGCGCCCTGCTTGTGCAACTCGTCTTCCACTCCGGCCTTGGCCAGGCGGTCCGCCAAGTAGCCCACGGCCTCATCGTTTTCAAAGTCGGTCTGGCTAATCCAGCGCTCGATCTTTTCGCCTTCCACGATGAATCCGCCCTGCACTTCTGGATCCGGTCGCACGCTAAAGTCTGCGAAGCTGCCGGTGTTTTTCTTATGCGCCTGGGCCTTGGGGTGAATAACGGTATGGGAAGGATCCCGCTTCGGCTTAGGCTGTGCCTTGTGGTGCTCAGTGACCATCTCCATGAGCTTGAATTTCAGCGGGTCCAAGCCCTTGCGTGCTGCCGCAGAAATGATGAACACCGGCCAGCCAAACTTTTCCTTCAGGTCATCCTTGACGAACTCCGCAAGCTCTTCCGCCTCCGGCACATCGGCCTTATTCAAAATAATGACGCGCGGGCGCTCGCGCAGGTCACCCAAACCGGTATCGCTTTCTAGCGCCTCCTGGTACTTAGCCAGCTCATTTTCCAGCGCCTCAATATCGGATTCCGGATCGCGGCCAGGCTCGATGGATGCGGTATCAACGACGTGGGCCAGCACGGCCGTGCGCTCGATGTGGCGCAGGAAGTCTAGGCCTAGGCCCTTGCCATCGGCGGCGCCAGGGATAAGGCCAGGGACATCGGCAATGGTAAAGGAGCTATCGCCCATATCCACCACACCCAAATTGGGCTGCAGGGTGGTAAACGGGTAGTCACCAATCTTCGGCTTGGCTGCAGAGAGCACAGAGATCAACGAGGACTTACCCGCCGAAGGAAAGCCCACAAGCCCCACATCCGCCATGGATTTCAGCTCGAGCACCAAATCATGAGCTTGGCCCGGCTCGCCCTGCAGCGCAAAACCCGGTGCCTTGCGGTTCTTAGATGCAAGCGCCGCGTTGCCCAAGCCACCGAAACCGCCCTCAGCCGCGACGAAACGCGTGCCCGGCACAGTAAGATCCGCCAGAGTCTCACCCTTTTCCGTGCGCACAACCGTACCTGCGGGAACCTCCAGAATCAGGTCCTCACCGCGCGCGCCATTGCGCATATCGCCGGCACCGTTGCCGCCGCGCTCGGCCTTAATATGCGGGCGGTAGTGAAAGTCCATCAAAGTATGGATCTGCTCTGAAACTTCCAAAACGATGTCGCCACCGTGGCCGCCATTGCCGCCATCCGGCCCGCCCAATGGCTTGAATTTCTCGCGGTGGACAGACACACAGCCATGCCCACCGTCGCCAGCCTGCAAGTGCAAGACGACGCGGTCAATAAATCGTGCCATGATGTGCCACACCCTTCTTATTTAAATCTATTGTCTTAGCCAGTGTAATGCGTAGCCAAGCTCGGACTCCAACCCATGCCCTGCCAGTACAGTGGGAGGTAAAACGAGAAAATCCTCGAGCTGCCCTCACCCGTAGTGAAAGCTGCCCGAGGATTGACCGCTGCGGTATTGCTTAAGCAGTAGCTTCTGCAGCAACCTCTTCAGCCGGGATGATGTTTACCATCCGGCGGCCGCGCTTGATGCCGAACTTCACGGAGCCAGCAGCAAGTGCGAACAAGGTGTCGTCGCCGCCGCGACCAACGTTCTCACCTGGGTGGAACTTGGTGCCGCGCTGACGCACGATGATCTCGCCGGCGTTAACCTGCTGACCACCGAAGCGCTTGACGCCGAGGCGCTTGGACTCGGAATCGCGACCGTTGCTGGAGCTGGAAGCACCCTTCTTGTGTGCCATGTCGTTTCCCTCCTTCGGGGATGATTTGCAGCCCGGTTAAGGCTTACTTGATACCGGTGATCTTCACGGTGGTCTGAGGCTGGCGGTGACCCAAACGCCTCTTGTAACCAGTCTTGTTCTTGTACTTCAGGATATCAATCTTTGGACCTTTACCCTGTTCAACGATTTCCGCAGCGACGGAAACCTTCTCCAAGTCGGAAGCCTTGGACTTCACAGCGGCGCCATCGACGAGCAGAACCGGGGTGAGAGCCACGGCAGAGCCTGGCTCACCCTCGATCTTCTCGACCTTGACGAGGTCACCTTCAGCAACCTTGTACTGCTTGCCGCCGGTCTTGACGATCGCGTACATAGAGGGTTACCCCTTATCTAAACTCGCTCGGACACGGCATCCAAGCCGTTATCCGAATGGACACTTACATATTGCGTTCAGACCCCGCGCGAACATGTCCTCAATCACCGGGCGGCAATTGTGGGCTGATCCAGCGCCGAGAGTTCTAAACAGCGACTGTCAAAGACTACCCCGCCGCGGGTACAAAATACAAACCACGCACTTCGCACCCGCGTGGCGATGCCCTAGGACGTAGCTCGCCGTGCTACGCGGCGCCGCCGCCGGCCCGCGTCCTTAGCACCAGTCTGCGGGGTCTCCGGTGCGTTAGTGGGCACCTTTTCCCCAGCACGTTCCTGTCGCGCAGCTGCTGCCGGCGCCCCGGTCTTTTTCACCGCGCGCTTCTTCCCGCGGCGAATAACCTTCGTTTCGGCCTGCGGAGCACTAGCCTTCTGGGAATCCTTCTCCCCTTGAACAGGTGTAGCTGTAGGCGTACCCGCGTTGTGCGAGGTGGCCTTATCCCTTGGGTTGGTGCGTACCACGCGGCGCTTGCCGCGACGACCTCCCTGTACCGAGGAATTCTTCTTCCCGCCACTGATATTCTCGTGGCGTTGCTCCGCCGTCCGCGAGGTGCCCCCGCGCTTGTTGTTCTGCTTTACATCTTGCACGTTAGCCCGGTGCGAGGCCTGCACATTTGCCCGGCGGGAGTTCGGCTGGGTGCGAACGCTACGACGCCTACCGCGCCCGCGCGACTTGCTACGGGGATTTTGCTGCTCGCCTTCCTGCTGGGTCGCATCGTCACGCCGTGCCTCATCCGAGGACTCCGCAGATTCCGCCTGTTGCTGCTGGGCAAAATCCTCTGGGCGCGGGCGATTATCGGAACGCGAATTCCCGCGCGTGCGGCGCTTGCGGCGCGGAGAAGCCTCATACTCGGCGACTGCCTCTTCGTAAGAAGTCTTCTCCGGGGCATCGGAAGCTTCTGCCTTCTTCTCTTCAGCCTTTTCTTCAGCGGCCTGCTGGCGCTGGTTCGGCTGCTCCTGCGTGCGACGGGACGCGGGCGAGGTCCGCGTTGCCCGGCGCGGCTTCTTGCCCCGCTGGGTGCGCTTTTTCTCCTTCGCCGGTGCTTCTTGGCCATCGGGTACATAGGAATTAAATTCCTGGACCTCATCGCTTTCGGCGGCGTTGTCCGCCGCGGCATAGGCGATGGCCTCGATTTCAGAGACCTCAGACTTCTTCTGCACTCGGCGGCGCTTCTTCTGCTTGTCTTCGCTGCGGCCACGGCTGCGCTCGTCACGGTGTCCGCGCGCGTCGTCGCCGCGCTTCTGTGGGGCCTTCTGCGTGGAGTCGGCGGACTCATCGTCTACGACGACATTGGCCACGAGCTCCTCCAGGGACGGTGACTGCTCATCCTCGTTGCCGTAGAGCGGGGCATCCGTCTTCCGGTACTTTTGCGGCTGGGACGTGGCATTCCTGCGGCCCTTGCGGCCCTTCTGCCCCTTCTTCTCCGCGCGCTCGTCCTCATCGTCGTGTTCGTGCATGGCCACGGCAGCTGGGTGCTGCTGGGGATCGTGCTCAGGCTTCTTGTGCGGCTTAGAGGAACCGTGCGAATGGTGGCCGGAGTGGTTGTCTTCAGCTTCATCGACCGGGTACTCGTGGATGATGATGCCGCGGCCATGGCAGTGCTCACACTCGGTAGAAAAGGTCTCTACCAGGCCGGTGCCTAAACGCTTGCGCGTCATTTGCACCAAGCCCAGGGAAGTGACCTCGGATACTTGGTGGCGCGTGCGATCGCGGCCCAAGGCCTCCTTCAGGCGGCGCAAAACCAGGTCCTGGTTTTCCGGCAGGACCATGTCAATAAAGTCCACCACGATCATGCCGCCCAGATCGCGCAGGCGCATCTGGCGCACGATTTCTTCGGCCGCCTCCAGGTTATTGCGGGTCACGGTCTCTTCCAGGTTGCCGCCGGAGCCGGTGAACTTGCCGGTGTTGACATCGATGACGGTCATAGCCTCAGTGCGGTCAATGACCAAGGTACCGCCAGATGGCAGCCATACCTTGCGCGAGAGCGCCTTATGCAGCTGCTCATCAATACGGTAGGCGGCAAAGGCATCCTGGCCGCCGTGGTCCTTCGGCTTATAGCGCACCACGCGATCCGCAAGGTCCGGTGCCATTGATTCCACGTAGGCATTGACCGTATTAAAGGAACGCTTCCCGTCCACGATCAGGCGGTGGAAGTCTTCATTGAAGAGATCGCGGACGACCTTGATGAGCATATTCGGCTCTTCATAGAGCGTGACCGGCTTAGCGCCCTTGGAAGACTTTTCCTTCTTGGCTTGGGCAGAAATATCTTCCCACCGGTTATGCAGGCGCTGCACATCGGTTGCGATGGCCTCTTCGGGAACGTTTTCGGCAGCGGTGCGGATGATGGCGCCGCCATCGCCTGGCACCACGCGGCCCAAGATGTCCTTTAAGCGCTTGCGCTCCGGCGCTGGGAGCTTGCGCGAGATTCCGGCACTGCGCCCGCCTGGTACGTAGACGAGGTAGCGCCCGGCCAAGGAAATCCGGGTAGTCAGGCGCGCACCCTTGTGGCCAATCGGGTCCTTTGCCACCTGCACCAAGATTTGATCGCCGGATTTCAGGGTATTTTCTACCTTGCGGGAACGCCCGTGCAATTTGGTCTTGCGCCAGTCAATCTCGCCGGCATAGAGCACGCCATTGCGGCCCTGGCCGATGTCCACGAATGCCGCCTCCATGGACGGCAAGACGTTTTGCACCCGGCCCAAGTAAATATTGCCAATGAGGGAAGCCTGGGCCTCGGTGGTAACGAAGTGCTCGACCAAGAGGTCATCTTCAAGCACGCCGACCTGCGTGACGATGCCCGCGCCGTCCTCGCGCTGCTTATCGCGGACCACCATGGTGCGCTCCACGGCCTCGCGCCGCGCCAAAAATTCCGCCTGGGACACGATGTGCTGGCGCTCGCGACCCTTTTCGCGCAATTCTGCGCGACGGCGCTTCTGCGCCTCGATGCGGGTGGAGCCACGGATGGCCTTGGGCTCATCGATAAGCTCCGGCTCCTTATCCGCCGCATCATTCTTGGAATTCTCGTTCCCGCCGCGCCCACGGGAGGTACCGCGGCGGCCGCGGCGTCGCTTGTCGGAGCCCCCGCGCGTGGCCTTATTGCCTGCCTCGGCCTTGTCGGCCTCAGCGGGCTCGGCGTCTTTGGCAGGATCCGCCGCATCTGCGGCTTCAGCGATCGCCGCCATGTCCGCGGCCGCGTCCTCACCGAGATCGGCGGTTTCCTGCTGCTGCGGTGGCATAAATAGCGGTGCGAAGTCATACGCGGCGGAATCGTCGTCCGTCTCCGCGCGCGGGACTATGCGCGGTGCATAGTAATCATCGTCGAAATCCTCGCCGGCCTCTGCCAGCACCTCATGCAACTTGGCTGGATCCACGGTCCCCGTCGTGTCACCCTCACCGGCATCCGCAGCGCCCGCATCGGTAGCATCGGCATCTTCAGCGTCTGTAACGTCTTCAGCGCGCGCGGGTGCTTTCGCCGGCTCAGGATCCGGCAGACGGTCCGGTGCCTGCTTTACATCCGGCAATGCGTTTTTTACCAGCGAAGCATCGACTTTTTCCTCAATCTGGGAGATTTCATTGTCCACGTTCTTGCGCACGCGGTAGCGCAGGTTCTTTTCCTCTTCCGCATTGGCTGCGGTGTTGTCAGCCGGGGTGCCAGCTTCTTCCCCGGCATCGGCCTGCGCCGGTTCTTTCTTTGCCGCGGGCGCGGACTTCTTCGTGGCCTTGCGGGTGCGGCGAGCACGCTTGGTGGTCTTGGCCTTGTTCTCAGGCTTTGCATCCTCTGGGTTCTCGTCCGCGGCTGCCGGCTGCCCCGCCTCCGCAGCCCCTGCGTGGCGCGTCAAAGCGGCAAAGAGGTCGCCTGCTTCCGCGCGGGTAATAGAGCTCTGCGCGGTCTTATTCAGGCCCATGTCCTTCAGCTGGGCCACCAGCTGGCGTGATGATAGGCCGAGCTTTTTGGCCATCGCATACACGCGAGTTTTATCTTTCAGCTCGCTCGGATCTATCCGCTGGGCCAAAGCCGCAGCTGCCTGTAGGTTTTCAGTTGTTTCTTGAGAGTTCTGTGCCACCATTAGTTGGGCTTACTCCTGTACTTCGATTGTATGGTGCGCCAGCTACTCGGGCGCAGGCACAGCCCTAGAGGAGCTGTGCCGCTGCCGCACGAATAGCCGCGATAAACGCACTGCGTTAAAGCTTGTGGGGTTATGAAATTATGCGCGCGCTGCGCGTGAGTTCCATTGTGTCACAGAATCCTGGCGGGGCGAGCAGGCTGTGGGCGATGCTACGTTTGAAGTTATGGTAGAACTGGCACCGCGCCCCGCACGGACATTATCGCAGTACCGGCAGCGCAATGAGATTACGCCGAAAGAAGCGTGCTTATTCGGCGTTCCGGCCGGCTTTGCCCTCGGTTTTGCCCAAACGGAGACCAGCTACATGCTGATAGGCGCCGCCGTTTTTGCGGTCTTTGCGGTCATCGGATTAGTGCCCCTCATCCGCCACTATCCCCGCTCCATTGGGGCTAGCCAGGATGTCTACCTCGAAGGCGATTACCCCACCATTGCTTATTGGGCGCCAGTAATTCCACTTGCTCTACCGCTGGCCATGGCCCCGCTATCCGCGGCTGGCTGGTTGCCGGACATTTCCCTGGCCCCACCCGTGGAAGGTATCTTAACCGGCGCGGTGTCGGCGTTCGCATTTCCACTGGGATTGTGGGCCATGTTTTCCCAGTCCTTTCGCATTGGCCGCCGCCGCATGCAGCGCATCGTGGCTGAAGATCCACTAGAAGGGGTCACAGATAGTGCCATGCAGCTTGCCGATGCCCACCTCGATATCCTCACCGCCCTCGTCACCGCCGGGGCCGTCCAGGGCAATACAACCACCACCAAGGCCTTGTCCCGACTGATGCAGGTGGAGCTAAATACCCTGTCCGATGCGATCCAGGAACTAAAAAAGCATGGGCTAGTGAAGGTAGAAAATATTGGGCTGCGCTCCAAAGTAGAAAGCTGGCGCATCACCCTCACCCCTACTGGCGTGCGGTGCTTATATCAATTTGGCAGGCGCTAATTCGGCAGAGTCCGGTCTCCAGGAAATAACTTGGGACCAATCCAGAGCATTACGTATACCAGGCCAACCAAAACCGGAATTTCGACAAGGGGTCCGATAGTACCGGCCAATGCTTGAGCAGAGGTAGCTCCAAAGGTACCAATGGAAACCGCGATGGCTAACTCAAAATTATTTCCCGCTGCGGTAAAGGCCACTGAAGCAGATTGTGCATAGTTCATTCCGACAGCCTTAGCTACGCCCAAAGCCAAAAAGAACATCCCGACAAAGTACAGCATCAGAGGCACCGCTACCCTAACTACCGCTATCGGCTGCTCCACGAGCTGTTCTCCCTGCAGGGAGAACAGTAAGACAATTGTGTACAGCAAACCGATCATTGCCAAAGGAGACACGGCGGGAAGGTAACGGCTTTCAAACCACTCACGCCCTTTAGTCTTCTCTGCCCATACTCGGGAGATGATCCCAAGCAAAAGCGGAATACCTAAGAATACGAGCACTGAAGTAACAATGGACCAGAAAGAAAATTCGACAGAGGTGGTATCAAGGCCCAGCCACCCTGGCAGTATCTGCAAATAGAACCAACCCAAGACTCCGAACATCGCAACTTGGAAAACGGAGTTGATTGCTACTAGTACTGCCGTGGCTTCCCGGTCACCGCAGGATAGGTCTGACCATACCAAGACCATAGCGATGCAGCGGGCAAGGCCGACAATAATAAGACCCGTGCGCAACTCAGGTTGATCCGCCAAGAATAGCCAGGCCAGTACGAACATGAATGCTGGCCCCACAAGCCAATTTAAAACGATCGACACGGTCATCAGCCGTCTGTCAGTGGCAATCTCCCGAGTCTTTTCATAGCGCACTTTAGCAAGCGGTGGATACATCATCACCAGCAGCCCTAAAGCGATTGGGAGGGAAATACCTTCAATTTCCAAAGCTGAGAGCGCGTTCCCTATTCCTGGAAGGAAATGACCTATGAGCAGGCCAAGGACCATAGCTAGAATGATCCACAGGGGTAGAAAGCGATCGAGAAAAGCTAAACGCGGCTGCTGTGAGGTAGCCATACTTGTCTCCTTCATTGACCCAAGTCGCACCGTACCGTGCAGCACTGTAGCCATTCATATCGATACCTGTCAATATGAAAGGGTGTGTCAAACGCCCATATACTAAAGGCATGGTTTCTTCGCACGGCATGACCAAAGATCCCCACATCAACGAATGTTGTTCACTCAGCAACGGCCCCCTAGACCAGGCCGATTCCGTGCATCTTGCCCAGCAATTCAAGGTACTTGCAGATCCCGCCCGACTTCGTCTTTTATCCATCTTGTGCGATAAAGGCTGCGGCCCGATGAGCGTTTCCGAACTGACCACATTATCCGGTCTCAGCCAGCCAACGGTATCTCACCATCTTGCAAAATTGCGGGATGCTGGCCTCCTAGCCAAACGACAGACTGGCCGCACCGTCACCCACGAAGTGCAAAAGCAAGCTTTCACCGCACTGTGCAAGCTACTCTCCTTCGACTAAAAAGCCGCCAACCTTAAAATCTTGGCCTAATATGTCTGCAACACTGTGAATCAAGCAAAGTTTTTAGCCCCTCAATAAATCCCCTTATAAATGAAAAGGCCCGAGCTTAATGCTCGGGCCTCCTTGAAATCTAGGTAACGTCAGTACTTAGAGGTTGGGGAACCAAATTCCGATCTCGCGCTCTGCGGACTCTGGGGAGTCGGAGCCGTGCACGATGTTCTCGCCCACGCTGAGTGCAAAGTCACCGCGGATGGAACCGGGCGCGGCCTTGGAGACTGGGTCGGTGCCACCGGCCAGCTGGCGCCATGCCTCGATGGCGCGCTCGCCTTCAACGACGCCGGCAATCAATGGTGCGGAGGTGATGAAGTCCACCAGCTCGCCGAAGAATGGCTTATCCTTGTGCTCTTCGTAGTGCTTTTCTGCGGTCTCGCGGTCAGCTACTCGCAGGTCCAGCTCGGCCAGCTTGAGGCCCTTGCGCTCGATGCGGGCAATAATCTCGCCCACGTGGCCGTTCTTTACGCCGTCCGGCTTAATAAGGATCAATGTACGTTCAGTCATGCCCCATACTGTACCGAATACCCACAATTCTTCCACGACCGAGGGCTATATGCGGGGGCAGCGCAGTGGGCGGCACTAAGTAAGCTGCTGGACTATCTCCGTCGCGCGCTCGTGGGAGGTCCCCCTAAACCAGAGGCGCACTTGGTTAACCGCCGTGCCGAACTGGCCGTTGCCCAGCAAGCGCTTAATCTCTGCGCGCTGCTTTTCATCCAAATCATCAAGGGTGGCTTCTTCCGCCCGTTGAAAATTAGCGCGCAGGGCAAGGACTAAAAACACGGCGGCAATGATGAGTGCTACCAGCGGCAGCCACGGTGTACCCGTGGCTGCGCGGGCAGCGACCGCGGCAATGCAAGCCAGGGCCGCGAGGACGAGATAGACGGTGCGCATGGCCACTACTTCTGGTTGAGGTGCTGGGTAGTTAAGTAACCGCGCTTCATGCGGGCGATCAAGTTACTGCGCAAATACGCCGCAAGGAGCCACTCCATGCCAAAGATGATGAAGATCGCGGCGATGGACCAGTGCGCCATGAAGCCAAGGATAAGGCCCAATAGCTGTGCCCACACGATGACGGTCAGCGCCCACTTCTTATTCATAAACGCGATCATGCCCAGGTGGAATATCAGGGCACCTATGACCACGCCGTAGTTAAACGGCGTCCACAGCGTGCCGTCATACAGCTTGTACAACAGTGGCAGCGCCAATACGAGCGTGATCGACTCCATGATGAGCGAGCTGGCGATGACCATGCCATTAAAGCTCTTGAGCGGATCCTTGACGGGATCCTGCCCCAAGCCCAATGGGCCGATTTCATTATCCGCGACTTCATCACCGCGGCGCGGCGGCCGAGGCGGACGATGCGGGCGGGACCTAGGATTGGGGCTGGTCATGCGGGCTCCTTTCCAAACATCGCGCGGGCTTCGCCGGCGGTAACCACCGAACCGGTAATGACAATACCGGAGCCGGATTGCACCTCGGATTCCTCGGCTAGCTCCACGGCTTGCGCGTAGGCGCCGGGCAGATCATCGGCCACATAGACGCGTTCTTCGCCATAAATATCGCGGGCCGTTTCCGCCAGTTCATAGGCATCGAGCGCGCGCGGCGAGGAGTTCTGGGAGATGACTACCTCGCTCAAATACGGCTCCAGCGCGGCGAGGATGCCCTGGGCATCCTTATCACCAAAGATGGAGACCACGCCGATAAGCCGGGCGAAATCGAAGTCGCGGTCGAGCGCCGCGCCGAGTGCCTTGGCGCCGTGGGGATTGTGGGCGGCATCGATAAACGTCGTGGGCGAGGTGCGCACGCGCTCGAGGCGGCCGGGGGAAATCGTCTTGGCAAAACCGTTGCGCACAGAGGCAATATCCAATGGATGCCCGGAAGAGGCACCGAAGAAGGCTTCCACCGCGGCAAGGGCAACGGCCGCATTCTTGGCCTGGTGCTCGCCGTGCAGCGGCAAGAAAATATCCTCGTACATGCCGCCGAGGCCCTGGATATTGACCTGCTGGCCACCGACCGCGATGCGGGATTCTAAGGCCGCGAACTCCGCTCCGGAGCGCGCCACGCCGGCATCCATATCCACCGCGCGCTGCAGGATGACCTGCATGGCCTCGGGGTCTTGCTCGGCGATGATGGCGATGTTTTCATTCGGTGTCAGCGGGTTTTCGGCATCGGCGCGGCGCTTGATGATGCCCGCCTTCTCCCCCGCAATCTCCCGAATATCGCTGCCCAGGTAATCCGTGTGGTCCAGGCCCACTGGGGTAATTACGGAGACGTCCGCATTGACCACGTTCGTGGCATCCCACGACCCGCCGAGGCCGACCTCGACGACGGCGACGTCAACGGGGGCATCGGCAAACGCTGCATAGGACAGACCCACTAGGACCTCGAACTTGGACATGGGGACATCGGAACGCGCATCCACCATCTCCACATACGGTTTGATTTCGTGCCACAGGCGCACGTAGTCGCGCGGGTGGATGGGCCGGCCATCGATGCCGATGCGCTCGGTGACCCGCTGCAGGTGCGGGCTGGTGACCAGGCCCACGCGGCGGTGGAAAGAACGCAGCAGCGAATCGACCATGCGCGCGGTAGAAGACTTACCGTTGGTGCCTGCGATGTGGATGACATCAAAGGACTGCTCGGGATGTCCCAGCAAATCCATGAGCATCTCGATGCGCTCCAGGGTGGGCTCGATCTTGGTCTCCGGCCAGCGCTGGTTGAGTTCGTCTTCCACCTCACCGAGCGCCTGCAGCTCCTCCTGGGATACCTCTTGGGGCGCGGCGTCGTTATATTCTTCGTCCTCGCCCATGCCCAGGTTGAGGGTCAGGCCCGATTCCGTGATCTCCACCGGGGTGCCATCAGTACCCTCCTTAAGGGCGTCGACGATCTCAAAATCGTCCTCTCCCCCGGTGGCCTCGCCATTGCTGTTGGCGTCGTGATTGAAGCGCTGATCTGACACTACTTAAGGCCCTCCAAACGGCTGGTAATGCGCTCGACTTCCTCGCGCGCGATGTCTTGGCGCGCCCGAATCTTATTGACCACCTCTTCCGGCGCCTTGGCCAGGAAGTTCTCATTGCCCAGCTTCTTGCCGGTCTGTTCCAGTTCCTTATTGGCCTTGGCCAGGTCCTTTTCCAGGCGCTTGCGCTCGGCTTCGACGTCGACCGCGCCGTGGGTATCCAGCGTTACCTCCACGGTGGCCTGGGACAGGCGCACCTCAATGGAGGCCGAGGGGTTAAAGTCCTCGCCCGGCGCGGTGGTACTGGCCAGGTTGCGGACCAATTCCTCTTGGCCCTGCAGGTCTGCCGCGGCGAAGTCGAGACGTCCCGGCACCTTCTGCGAAGGCTTAACGCCCTGATCGGAGCGGAAGCGGCGCAGCTCGGTGATGAGTTTATCGGCATCGTCGATGCGGCGGGCGGCCACCGCATCCTTGGTGGCGCCACCGTTGGTATCGGCCACCGTGGGCCATGGGGCGACGACGATGGATTCTCCGCCCGTCAATGCCTTCCACAGCACCTCGGTCACGTACGGCATGGTGGGGTGCAAAAGGCGCAGCACGACGTCGATGACGCGGCCCAGGACGATCTGGGTATTGCGGCCTTCTGCCGTTTCGCCATCGCGCGGGATCTGCGTCTTGGCAATCTCTAGGTACCAGTCACAGAGCTCATCCCAGGTGAAGTGGTAAAGCAGCTCGTTGGCCTTGGCAAATTGATAATCGTCCAAGTAGGCATCGACCTGGGTGCGCACCTCTTCGGCGCGGTCGAGGATCCAGCGGTCGGCATCGGAAAGCTCCGTGCGTTTTGGCAGTGGTGCCACGCCGGCGCCGTTCATCAGCGCGAACTTGGTGGCGTTAAAGAGCTTGGTGGCAAAGTTGCGCGATGCCGCGGCGGCATCAGAGCCCAGCGGCAAATCCACGCCCGGGTTGGCGCCGCGGGCAAGGGTAAAGCGCAGCGCATCGGCGCCGTAATCGCGCACCCAATCCATCGGGTCAATGCCATTACCCAGGGACTTAGACATCTTGCGGCCCTGCTCATCGCGCACGAGGCCGTGCAGGTAGAGGTCCTTGAAAGGAATCTGCGGGCGGCCATCGGTGCCCTTACCCAAAAGCTCTGGGGTCTTGGTGCCGGCGAAGGTGCCGAACATCATCATGCGCGCGACCCAGAAGAACAAGATGTCATAGGCCGTGACCAGCACGTTGGTGGGATAGAACTTCTCCAAATCCGGGGTTTTATCGGGCCAGCCCAAGGTGGAGAATGGCCACAGCGCCGAAGAGAACCAAGTATCGAGGACATCCGGATCCTGCTCGTAGCCTGCCGGCGGCTCCTCATCGGGGCCGACGCACACGATGTCGCGTTCGACCTCGCCGGACTCGTTCGTGCGCTCTGGGCCGTACCAAATGGGAATGCGGTGGCCCCACCACAGCTGGCGGGAGATGCACCAATCGTGCATGTCATCGACCCACTCGAAATAGCGCGGCTCCAGCGACTGCGGGTGCAAGACGGTATCGCCCTCACGCACGGCATCGCCAGAGGCCTTCGCCATCTGCGCGACATCGACGAACCACTGCAGCGATAGGCGCGGCTCGATGGGCTCGCCGGAACGCTCCGAGTGGCCCACGGAGTGGACATAGGGGCGGATTTCTTTGACGATTCGCCCCTGCTCCCGCAGCGCCTCCCGGATTTCCACGCGGGCTTCTTCGCGCGTCATGCCATCGAACCGGGTGCCGGTATGCGCGATGTGGCCGGTGGTATCCATGACCGTCGGCATATCCAAGTTATGACGGGTGCCCATGGCGTAGTCATTGGGATCATGGGCCGGGGTGATCTTTACCGCACCGGTACCAAAATCCATGTCCACGTAATCATCGGCGATGATCTTCAGCTTCAGGTCATCGCGGAAGGGGTGATCCAATTCTTGGCCCACGAGGTGGGCGTAGCGCTCATCGTCGGGGTGGACGGCAATGGCGACATCGCCAAGCATGGTTTCCACACGGGTAGTGGCAACAATAAGGTGCGGCTCGTCGTCATTGAGCGAGCCATAGCGGATCGAGACCAGTTCGCCCTCGACGTCTTTGTAGACGACCTCGATATCGGAGACGGCGGTCTCCAACACCGGCGACCAGTTGACCAGGCGGTTGGCCCGGTAAATCATGCCCTCATCGTAGAGGTTCTTAAAGATGGTCTGCACCGCGCGGGACAGGCCCTCATCCAGGGTAAAGCGCTCGCGGGTCCAGTCCACGGAGTCACCGATGGCGCGCATCTGGTTCTGGATGGTGCCACCGAATTCTTCCTTCCATTCCCAGACCTTGTTGATGAATTCCTCGCGCTCATAGTCCCAGCGCTTCTTTCCCTCCTGCTCACGCAGACGGGCCTCCACCTTGGTCTGGGTGGCGATGCCTGCGTGGTCAGCGCCCGGCAGCCACAGGGTGGCATAGCCCTGCATGCGCTTGCGGCGAATGATGGAGTCGATCAGAGTGTGGTCCAAGGCGTGGCCCATGTGCAGCTGGCCGGTGACGTTCGGCGGCGGCAGCACGATGGAATAGGGCTCCGCCTCCGAGGATGCATCCGGGGTGAAGTAACCGGCGCTTACCCAGCCTTCGTAGAGGTCTTTTTCTACTGCCTGCGGCTCCCAGGACTTGGGAAGCTGGTCCGCGCGGTTGGTGCCAACGAGTTGCTCTTTATTCTGATCAGTCACCTGGCCAACTCTACCCTGTGCGTCAACTGGCACCACCGGCCTGTCTAGAGTAAGGGCATGTCTCACAACCCTGGCCACCGCGCCCGCCTCCGCACCCGTTACTTCACCCAAGCCAAAGACAACTCTCAGGCCTTCGCGTGCCTGACGAGCTACGACTGCTTGACCGCCGAAATCTTCGATGAAGCCGGGGTCGATCTCCTGCTCGTCGGCGATTCCCTGGCCAACGTGGTGCTGGGCCGCGAAACCACGCTCTCGCTCACCCTCGATGAGATGATCCCGCTGGCCCGCGCGGTGGTTGCTTCGACCTCCCGCGCCTTCGTGGTGGTGGACCTTCCCTTCGGCTCCTATGAGGACGGCCCCTCCCAGGCGCTGGAGACCGCGGTGCGCGTCATGAAGGAAACCGGCGCGCAGGCCGTGAAGCTGGAGGGCGGTGCGGAGCGCGCTCCCATTGTTGCCGCGCTTGTCGCCGCCGGCATCCCGGTCTGCGCCCACATTGGCTTTACACCCCAGCAGGTCCACGCCTTGGGCGGCTTCGTGGTCCAAGGCCGGGGTGCCGGTGCGGAGAAGCTTCACGACGACGCCCGCGCCCTCGCCGAGGCCGGCGCCTTCGCCGTGGTGCTGGAGATGGTCCCGGCAGCCCTTGCTGAGCAGGTGACCAAGGAGCTGCCCATCCCCACCATCGGCATCGGCGCCGGCGCGCAGACCGACGGTCAGATTCTGGTGTGGACCGATGCCTTCGGCCTGGGAGGTCCCAAGGCGCCGCGTTTTGTGCGCCGCTACGCGAATCTGCGCGGCGCGCTGCTGGAAGGAGCGAAGGACTATGTCGCAGATGTGGGTGAACGTTCCTTCCCCAACGCCGAGGAGTCTTTCGAGGACTAAAGTCTTAAGCCATGCAGATCCTCACAACTAAATCCGAACTCCGTGCCTTCCGCGCGGCAGCGTCCGGTTCCGTGGGTTTGGTGCCCACGATGGGCGCGCTTCACGACGGCCACGCTTCCCTCATTCGCCGCGCCCGCGAAGACAACGACACCGTGGTGTGCTCGGTCTTTGTCAATCCCCTCCAGTTCACGGACCTGGGCGACTGCGAAGACTACCGCGCCTACCCGCGCACCCTCGACGCGGATGCCGCACTGCTGGACTCGTTGGGAGTCGATGCGGTCTTCGCCCCCAGCGTGGAGGAAATGTACCCGGGTGGCACCCCGCGGGTGTGGGTGCGCACGGGTGAGATGGGCTCGGTCTTGGAAGGTGCCTCGCGCCCCGGCCACTTTGACGGCGTGGCCACCGTGGTGAGCAAGCTGTTTCACC
Organism: Corynebacterium sp. KPL2850; assembly: GCF_040225855.1. NCBI lineage: Bacteria > Bacillati > Actinomycetota > Actinomycetes > Mycobacteriales > Corynebacteriaceae > Corynebacterium > Corynebacterium sp. KPL2850. Next base: position 7,252 of record NZ_JBEHFV010000003.1, on the reverse strand, counting down.
TTGTCACACCAGACCGCGCTTATTTTGGGCAAAAGGATGCGCAGCAAGTAGCGATCATCCGCCGCCTGGTGGCGGACCTCGACCTGCCGCTGGACATCATCAGCGTGCCCATCGTGCGCGCAACGGACGGCGTGGCCGAGTCCAGCCGCAATGCGCGCCTCAGTGCCGCCGAGCGTGAGCAGGCGGTCGCCTTATCCCAGGCACTCTTCGCGCTGCAGGATGGCGCCTCACGTGAAGAAGCTGAGGCCCAGCTCGCTTCCTCCCCCGGCGTGACGGTGGATTACCTCACCGTGGTGGACCCGGCCACGCTCGAGCCCGTAGATGCACAACACCGGCCCGCCTTGGCGCTGGTAGCAGCGCATGTGGGGCTGGTGCGGCTCATCGATAACTTGGTGCTGGAGGCTTAACCTTTCAGCAGGTGGGCTACGGCCTCGCGCTCCTCACCCAGCTCCTGCACGGAGGCCTCGATGCGCTCCTTCTGGAAATCGCTGAGCTCCAGGCCTTGGACGATTTCCCACTTGCCGTCGCGGCAAATGGTGGGAAAGCCGCAGATGAGGCCCTCGTCTACACCGTAGGAACCATCCGAAGACACGGCGGCGGTGCGCCAATCCTCGGTGCCGTGGACCCAATCGTGCATGTGATCCACGGCGGCAGATGCCGCCGACGCCGCGGACGAGCTGCCGCGCACCTCAATGATCTCCGCGCCGCGCTTGGCCACCTTGGGGATCATCTCCTCGCGGTACCACTGCTCATCTACCTCCGCGTTGGAGAAGGCGATATCCGGGAACTGGGTTGCGGAGTGGTTGCCCCACACCGCAATCTTGGAAAAGTCCTTGGTGGCCTTGCCCGTCTTGGCCGCCAGCTGCCCCAAGGTGCGATTGTGGTCCAAGCGCATCAGCGCGTTGAACTGGGAGTTATCGAGATCCGGGGCGCTGTGCGCCGCGATCAGCGCGTTGGTATTGGCCGGATTGCCCACCACCAGCACGCGGACATCGCGCGCCGCGTAGTCATTGATGGCCTTGCCCTGCTCAGTAAAGATGGCACCATTGGCCTCGAGCAGGTCCGCGCGCTCCATGCCCTTGCTGCGCGGGCGGGAGCCGACGAGGAATGCAGCAGAGGCATCCTCGAAGGCGACCTTGAGGTCATCTGTCACCGTAATCGAGTTAACCAGTGGCAGGGCGGAATCGCGCAGCTCCATGGCTACGCCCTCAGCTTTTTCTACTACCGCTGGGATTTCCAACAGGGCAAGGTCTACCGGGGTGTCCTTGCCAAATACGTCTCCTGCAGCAATCCTCCACAGCAGGGAGTAGGCGATATTTCCGGCGGCGCCGGTGACGGTTACTTTTACTGGCTGGGTCATGCTCATTCCTCCTCGTATGTCGTGGAGTTGTAAGCGCCACTCATGCACGCCACCCTCCACGGGATGTATCCACCCCCGAGCTTAGCGCTATCCGGAGGTAGCGTGTTGTGAAATTTATCCCCCTCTTTCGGAGGGAAAACGCCGCTAAATTTCCGGATATTACCCCCATTTACCTCCAAATTAACGCCCCCAATGAGCACATTCCTCCCGCGGGGTGGGAACAATCGGGCATGATAGAGGCGGCACAGCCCCACCGGGGAGTGCGCGTGCAGGGATACATTCCCTGCTTTTGGGCGGCTACACGTTGGTCACCTTGCTGCCGCACATGACCAGCATTAGGCCCGCCGCGCACTACCCGAGACACTACCCACTATCGCCACATCGGCGCCGCGAAGCAGAGATAGGACACATGCTATGAGCACTGAGCACACCGAACCGCTGCACGCTGCGGAGCAGGCGGAGGACTCCGACGCTCACGCTGCGGATTCCATCAGCACCGATGCCGTGGTGGATATCGCCATTTCCCAGTTTTCCGCGTTGGGTTTTTCTGAAACCAAGCTGGATACCATCGCCGCGGAATCCGGCATGTCCAAGCGCATGATTCACTACCACTTTGGCGATAAGCAGGGCCTGTACTTGAGCGCTTTAAGCACCGCCGCCGAGCGCCTCCGCCCCGACGAAGAGGATCTGGAGCTCGATTCCGCCGTCCCAGTCGAAGGCGTGCGCAAGCTGGTGGACTGGATCTTCTGGCGGTACGTCAACCACCCCGAAGCCATTCGCATGATGACCTGGGAAACCGCGCAGTCTATCGTGGGTTCTTCTACCCATCCCGTCGCAGATTTCAGCGGCGTCGCCCTTCACCTAGACCGCCTGCTGATGTTGGGCCAAGACGCCGGCGCCTTCCGCCCGGGCATTTCCACCAACGATATTTTCACCATCATCGCCTCGCTCACCTCGTACCGCGTGACCAACCAGGCAATGATGGACAACCTCTTAGGCGTGGATATGTCCAGCCAGGCAAATATCGACGGCCTGCACAGGCTTACCGTCGATACCGTGCTGGCGTTCCTCACCGCCAATATCCCCGATTCCGGCCACGAGTCTTATTTAGTGTCTTCCGATGCCGACGAGGGCGATGAGGCCTCCCCGCAAGATATCTACGGCGAGGCATAAAAAGAGGGGCACCGGCTGCTTGCCGATGCCCCCTTTCTTCCTACCGCAGCCTTTCTCTCGCTAGGCCGATTCCTTCGCCTCATCCTTGTAGGTGAATTCGGGCTCTGCGCCCTGGGTGACGCACTCCGCGGTGATGTGCACGGCGGAAATATCTTCCCGGTCCGGCAGCTCAAACATCACCGGCACAAGCAGTTCTTCCAGAATTGCGCGCAAACCGCGCGCGCCGGTTTTACGCTCGAGGGCGAGCTCCGCGATGGCATCCAGTGCCCCGGCATCCATGTCCAGCTCGCAATCATCCATCTCAAATAGGCGGCTGTATTGTTTGAGTAGGGAATTCTTGGGCTCGGTCAATACCTTGACCAGGGCCTCGCGGTCCAAGTTATCCACCGTCGCCACCACGGGCAGGCGGCCGATAAATTCTGGGATCAAGCCGAACTTCACCAGGTCTTCCGGGCGCACCTGGGAGAATAGGTCCACCTTTTCCCGCTCGTCTTCCGTGCCCAGCTTCGCGCCAAAGCCAACGCCCTTCTTACCCACGCGATCCGCGATCACCTGGTCGAGGCCCGCAAACGCGCCGGCGACAATGAAGAGGATATTGGAGGTATCCAGCTGGATAAATTCCTGGTTCGGGTGCTTGCGCCCGCCCTGCGGCGGGATGGCAGCCACGGTTCCCTCCAGGATCTTCAGCAGCGCCTGCTGCACGCCTTCGCCGGAAACATCGCGGGTAATGGAGGGGTTTTCAGACTTGCGGGAGATCTTATCTACCTCGTCAACGTAGATGATGCCGCGTTGGGCGCGCTCCACATCAAAATCCGCTGCCTGCAGCAGCTTCAAGAGGATGTTTTCTACGTCCTCGCCGACATAACCGGCCTCGGTCAGGCTGGTGGCATCCGCGATAGCGAAAGGCACATCCAGCAGGCGCGCCAAGGTTTGCGCCAGGTAGGTCTTACCGGAACCGGTGGGCCCCAGCATCAAAATATTGGACTTGGAGATCTCTACCTCTTCGCCCTCGGCCTTCTTCCGGCGTGCATCTAACGCAGCGGATTCTTCTGCCTTAATGCGCTTGTAGTGGTTATACACCGCAACCGACAGCACGCGCTTGGCCTTGTCCTGGCCAATGACGTACTTATCCAAAAAGGAAGAAATCTGCGAAGGCTTGGGCAGGCGCACCTCCGCCTCGGAAGACTCCTCGGCCTGCTCGTGGCCGAGCTCCTCTTCAATAATCTCATTGCAGAGCTCGATGCACTCATCGCAGATGTAGACCCCGCCTCCGGCGATGAGCTTTTTCACCTGCTTTTGGCTCTTTCCGCAGAAGGAACACTTCAGGAGATCAGCGCTTTCTTGCATACGTGCCATTCAGTACTTTCACACTCGCTCTTGTTTACCGCTTTTAAAAGTGGGGCGGAAGGCTCGCTCACTTCCATCCCCGCGGTTGGTTGTTCAAAAATCTACCTTAGTAAATCAACCCGACACGGCTCCTATTCATTCCCTCCGCGTGGCGAAATTCGCAAATCTTTATCCGCTCACACCACTAAACTTGGATGTGGATCCTCCACTACCTCCACCACCGCCGAAGGAGCCATTTCATGTTTGACCTCACCCACCGTACCGCGATTGTCACGGGCGGTGCTGCTGGCATCGGCAAGGGCATCGTTGCCTCCCTGCGCGAAGCCGGCGCCAACGTCATCATCGCCGATATTGATGCCGACAAGGCCGAGGCCACCGCCGCGGAGCTCGGTGCCACCGCCTACCCTGTCGATGTCACCGATAGGGGCTCCATTAAAGAACTGTTTGCCAAGGCCCACGCCGCGCACGGCGCAATCGATATCGTCTGTTCCAATGCCGGGGTCTTTCCCAACTGCCCGCTGGAAGAGATGACGGATAAGCAGTGGGAAACCATGTTTGAAATCAATACCCACGGTACCTTCAAGGTCGTGCAAGAAGCCCTGCCGTATATGAAGGAACGCGGCTACGGGCGCATCGTCATCACCACCTCCATTACCGGTTCCCACACTGGCTTTCCCGGCTGGGCGCATTACGGCGCCTCCAAGGCAGCCCAACAGGGCTTTATCCGCTCCGCTGCTTTGGAAATCGCCCGTGATGGCATCACTATCAACGGCGTTTTGCCCGGAAATATCCTCACCGAAGGCCTCGAAGCACAGGGCCAGGAGTACCTCGATGAGATGACGCGCTCCATTCCGCTGCACCGGCTTGGCAGCCCCCGCGATATTGGCAACGCGGCGGCGTTCCTCGCTTCCACCGAGGCCGGATATATCACCGGTCAAACGCTCATTATTGACGGCGGTCAGCTCTTGCCCGAAACCCCCGAAGCCATCCTGCCGCCGCGCTCCTAGCTTCCGGTCACCCAGCTGGCGCTTGACGATGCCCAGCCCTAAGACACAGATAACCCCGCCGGCACCGTTATGGTGCGTGGCGGGGTTATCTAGTACGGCTCTTATTGCAGCCAGTCAAAGTCGAGCAAGAATGCCTCGACATCGAGCATTTCCAGCTCATCTGGCGCGTGGCCAACAACGAATGCGAAGGACTCAGCGACGTCCTTGGTCGTCGCGGGGGTAAGCCCCGCGTCAACGAGATTTTCCGCTACGCGGGCAGAAACCGGTGCCTGAGACACGGCATCCAAACCCGTACCCGTGGTGGAGTCCTTGAACATATCGCTAATGCCACCAATGAAGGTCCGCATCGTGTTCATCTCTCTCACCTCTCAATGTTGCTCTGTTGATAGGTACAAATATACTTGGTACTTACCCACTAAGCAACCCCTAAGCCACTTAAAGTTAATCTATTGTTAACTTTAAGTGGCTGTGAGGCATATTGCATGGTCACGGGCTTGCTATATAGTCCGCGGGTTACTCTTAAAGGTCGCCAAATGGTGCGAAACCAAAGTAGTGGTCCAGGGAATCGCGCGCGATCCACGCGATTGCCACCACGATAACGACACCCAATACGGCATAAACGGTCCAACCCAACAGCTTCATTTGGCGGCTAGCGGGAGTATCTCCTACCACCACACCATTGTCATCCCGAATGGGATCACCCGTCATGGAACGCATACCCAAGGCGAAGAGCAGTGGAATACCGGCGCCGAAGACAAGGGCTAGGCCGGCGACGCGGAGTATAGATTCGAAGATTTCTGCAACAGTCATGTTCTAGCGCTCCTCTTGTGGAGTAGATGAGGTGGAGTCGTTGTCCCCGTTGACCGCCGCTACTGGGGTCATGCCCCCTGAAGCTGCGACAGACTCTTTCGCACCAACGCGTGGCTCCAAGGACGAATCCACGGACTCAGCGTTCTCATCCCAGTCATTATTAACGTTGGATGCATCAACTGGGTTCATACGGGAGCGGATGACGATGAGCGCCGTCATGGCCAAAAGTAGAACGAAGTCCACGATAGCGCCGGTTGCCACATTGGTAGCGGAAGAGACGCCGTGCGCCAGCCACCACGACGCGAAGCCAACGAAGGCAGCACAGGGCAGCGTAATGAGCCAAGCGGCCACCATGCGCATCGCCACGCCCCAGCGCACTTCCGCGCCGCGGCGGCCCAAACCAGTACCAAGGATAGATCCGGTGGACACGTGGGTCGTAGACAGAGCCATACCACCGGCTGAGGAAGTCAAGATGATGGCCGCGGACGTAGCCTCGGCTGCCATACCTTGCGGGGATTCGATCTCCACCAAGCCCTTACCCAGGGTGCGGATAACGCGCCAGCCACCGGACAAGGTACCAACCGCAATGGCAATCGCACAGCCGAAGATGACCCAGGTTGGAATGCGAGCATCGGCAGCCGCGTGGCCCGAAGCCACGAGCGCGAGGAAGATAACGCCCATGGTCTTCTGAGCGTCACCGGCACCGTGTGCCAGCGATACCAAGCAGGCGGTCACAATCTGGCCATGGCGGAAGTGCTCGTTCTTTTCCTTATTTGGAATGGTGTTGGTCACCCAATAAACGAGGAAGGTGGCGCAGGCGGACACCAACGCGGCGATAATCGGGGACGCCACCGCCGGAATGATGATCTTGGCCATAATAGAGGTCCACTCCACTCCCCCAGTGCCCATCGCTGCAAAGCCTGCACCGATAAGGCCGCCGAAAAGGGCGTGGGAAGAGCTGGACGGCAGCCCGAGCAACCAGGTGAAAAGGTTCCACAGAATACCGCCGATAAGGCCAGTAAAGACCACCATCAACAGGGCCTGGCCGTCCGAGTCAGCGGCTGCACCCGAAAGGTCATAGGAATCGAGGTTGACGATTCCTTTGGCCACCGTTGCCGCGACATTCACGGACAAGAATGCGCCAACGAGGTTAAGTACGGCAGAAATCGCCACCGCAGTAAATGGCTTCAACGCGCCAGTAGCAATGGAGGTTGCCATCGCATTGGCGGTGTCGTGAAAACCATTGGTGAAGTCGAAGGCTAAGGCGGTAAACACCACAATGCCCAAGATAATCAGAGTCGCTGTCACAGCATTGGCCCCTTGTAAGCAATTAACAAATGAGAAGAAAGTGCAATTACGGCGCCGTCACGCGTCGCGTACGAAGTGCAGCGTACTCCGCAATAATAAGCTGAGCCAATAGTGTTTCTAAGAAGTAAACTGCACTTTGCCTAGTGTTAACTTTCCGCACCTACCTCCGCGGGGCCCGAACCCCGGAAAGTGGACACGGGGATTTAATCAAGATGCGATAGTAAGTGTAGCTGATCCGGCGGCTTCG